>NZ_JAHHPN010000471.1:0-3016 GCF_024606325.1 Endozoicomonas sp. ONNA1 | reverse complement strand
AAGATGATGTCCGTGTCAAGGATGTTGCTCTGGATAACAGTCTGTCGTGCTACGGTGTTCCTGCTAAAAAGTTGGGCGGTGGTAAAGGTACTCGCAATGAATATTATTTAGAACCTGTCTTTCTGACGGAAGATGAAACGGTGGCTTTTTCTGAGGCTCAAACGGCTTATCCTTTGCCAGAAATGGGTATTCGGTATCATGAGCAAAAGAAAAAGAGTGGCCCATTGATTGCCCGATTCCTTGATGGGGTCGACATGAAAGGTTGGCGACTCTGGTTATTCCTGTCGGTGGTCATTATCCCCCTGCTGGTTTTTTCCGGTTTGATGCTGAGCCCGGCGCTTTCGCTCTTTTTACCAAAACTCAAAGGAGCATTGGCAGGTTTTATGGTAGTAGGGGCTATTTTTCTTGGCGTTTTCTTCGCTTTGTTTGGTTTTATATTCCGTCTGGTAGATAAGCGTGTGGCCATGCTGCCAGACTGGGTTTCACTGAGTCCGGAATATTGGTTGTTGGAATACCGGCCAACGAAAAATGATGTTGGAGAATACAGTCACCGAAAAATAGCGCTGGTTCATTATATTGCAGACTGTAAGGTGTGTTCAGGCGAAGTCACGGTTGGAAAGGGTGGCTGGCATTTTCCCGGACGACTGGTGGGACGCTGCAATGAAAACCCGGTGGAGCATGTTTATACCTTTGATCATGTGACTCGGTTAGGCAAGCCGCTCCGGTGAGGGAGCGATGGCCTTAATTGGCTACTACCGGTAAGCCCGTTTACCGGCTGCTATTGGCAGGGGCTGTTTGACAGGGCCGTATAGTCAATGGTTAGCTCTGGTGATGTCTCAATGAAAAAGAGCCTTGAAAATGGATTTTCAACGGATTGTCATTGCAGTCGTGTTTTGCACTTTTCTCAATACAGCTTTTGCTGAGGGAACTCTGGAGTTTGTGGAAGCAGACAGAAGCTTGTGCCTGCAAGCGGGTCTGATTAGTCGCGAAAATGCCGCTGATCACAAAGAAAAATGGCTCGGCTATTGGGATCGATTCAAGCTGGGCAGACTGGTGAAAATGAACCAGTGCGATGCCAGCTCTCAGCAGGAGTGGTACCTGGATGGTGAGCACCTCAAGGGATATGGTGGTGTGCTTGGCGTTCTCAAAATAAAACACAAAATTATTCCTGTCGTTCGTCCTTACTCTGGAAACCATCATTTTTTCCCCTTGCGATACCAAGGAGGAAAAATGGTTTTTAAAAAGGAAGGGCTCAGATATTGCTTTAAGCCTGAAGGCTCTCATCACTTCACAAGCAAACCGTTGGATCAATGTGTTTTGCAGCAGAACAGCGGTGTGTGGCTTTTTGGTCAGCCACCCGAACCAGGGGAGGAAGGACTGCAGGGATTGGAAGGAGTAGATCAGGACCAGGATGGAGTGAGGGATGATGTCCAACGTTATATTGAAACAACGCTTCCTGATAACAAGGAAGATCGAATGGCTGCACGGCAGTTTGCTGCGGTTCAGCAACAATCGTTGAGACACTCTAATGATAAATCCATAGTGTTGAGTATGGAACCTGAACTCAGTGCAGCCATCGACTGCATTTCTCACACCCTTGGGGGTGAGTCAACCGTCTATCTGAGAAAGCTTGAAGCAAAGATTTATAATACGGAAGAACGGCTGAACGCCTGGAATAAGCTCAATAGCTATTTCAGTGGTATGACATTTGTGCTGCCAGATGATCTTTCTTCTCAGTGTCACTTCAATAACCGGTAATAACAGCAAAGACGATCAGGGATAGATCATGAAAAGGCTTCTTATTAACAAGTTGTTGTGTTTGTTCTGTCTGAATGCGTGGAGTTATAACTGTCAGGTGGATCGCCCAGAGCTGTCTGTTTACTTTGGTAACGGGATGTTTACGGGTTTGACGGAAGCAAGAGATGCTCTGATAAAACTGCGAAGCAGTACATCAGGATCATTCACTGGCTACCGCGTAAAATACAAGCTTTCATACAATAATAATGAGTTTTGGTATGAGCAAATACAGGAAGTTGGTAGGCAGAAAGGAATCGAGGACAATCATCAGCTCCTGAATTGGCTCTCAGGGCTGGAAGTTGCACCGGATTGGTTTCGTGAGGCAGTGTTAGATATGGCTTCAACCTATGACTCCTTCAGCTATATCTTGGATGGTGATTTGCAACGCCATACTTCAAACTATCTAAAAGATATTGAGAACTGTCAGAAAGTGCTTCTGGTTGCTCATTCTCAGGGAAACTTCTATGGCAATGAAGCCTGGAGACTGGTTTATAAAAGAACTGTAGGAAGCTTGTCGCTAAATCAGTTGCGAGTCATGGGTATGGTTTCAGTTGCTACCCCTGCCAGTCACGTTGGCAGTCCTCTGGCCAATGGGAGCGACCTGGGGTCAATTACTCGCTATTTTACGTTATCCGATGACCTCGTTATTAATGCGGTCAGACTATTTTTGAATGACGCGCTAGAGGGCAATTTGGTGAACAGCAGTGAAAGTCCGGACTGGAAAAACCACAGCTTTATTGATTCGTACCTTTTTGGTGCTCCAAGCCGTTCACATATACAGAGTGCTGTTCAGGAGGTTTCACTCTCATTAGAAACTCTTCCTTTTGAACGAAGGGGGTTGGCATCGTCAGCAATATCGTCAGCGGGCTACGACCCTGTGGCGCAGATACTGGAGATCGAGTTTGCAAGCAGTGGCAGTGTTTACCGATATTATGATGTGCCTGAACGTATATACAGTGAGCTTGTATCTGCTGACTCAGTGGGCAGGTATTACAACCTGAGCATTCGGGGGCAGTTTCTATCTCGAAGGCTCTATTGATTTGCTGTCGCACTGTGCCCAATAGTAAGGTAAGGCGCAACACTGTGGCGTTTCTTGGCAATTTTCATGAACTAACATTCATTGCAATCACCTTATCAGAACAAACGTTCAGAAGGTTCCCCACCCACCGCCAGTGAACAATTTAGTATTACGCGCTCGTAGCTCAGCTGGATAGAGTAC
>NZ_JAHHPN010000470.1:0-1075 GCF_024606325.1 Endozoicomonas sp. ONNA1 | reverse complement strand
CTCCTTAATACGCATTAAGGTATCCAGTGACTCAATGACCGGTCCTTCTTCCACGTCTGGCTGGTTACGCAGTTTCTCAGCCAGATCTTCCAGCACAGGGCTGGCCCCGCCATCGCCTTTGGTAATCGAGGCCGACCAATCACTGCCAAACAGTCCAGCGTCCAGGGCTTCCCGAAACACCGGATCAGCTTCCGGATTACGCCCAAAAATCAGAGCAGCGCTTTTACCCAAATACTTGGGAGAATGCCCAGCCATGGAATACATCTCAGTGTTTGACCAGGTATTATTAAAGTGAGTGACCGGGTTATAAACCGTTTTGTAGAGCTTCCAGCGATTAATGATACCTCTGTAAGTATTGGCTACTGAGCCTGTGCCCAGTGGTGAACGACCATGGTGTCGGATGGCGTTCCAAATATCAGGCCGAACATACTGATCAGCCAGAGCACCGTACTTTTTAAGAGGTGACTTCTTGCCAATGCCCATATTGGACACTTTGACCCACTCCTTACCATCGATTACTTTGGGCGAATCACTGACCCAATCGCTGTTATCCCGAATCGTCTTGAACATGGTAGCCAGTGAAAGATCATGGCTGACTTCTGCCATCCCTCGCACAAAACGATAACCCGCGTCCTCGATCTCGCCCCAGGCTTGCCGCTCAGCTTTCGTCCAGTCCCGATGAAAAACAGCCTTTCCCTTAACCTCGCCTCTCAGCGACCAGCTTCTATCAGTGGCTTCCAGCTCAACGTTGGGCACCTTGGGAAGCTCATCGTCGAGCAGGATAAACGAGCGCAGCTTACCATTCTGGATACCGGTATATTCGCGGTAGTTTCTCTGACTGATTTCTCTTAACTCAGCCCGAATCTCTGCCATTTCTGCCGCTGTATCGGACTCAAACAGCCCATCCTTTTTCTTTTCCAGCTTATCCAGTCTGGCACTCAGCTGTTCATGCTTTTTCAGATCTGCCCGAGCTAAATCAGAAAGGTACTCTTTACTAAAACTGTCGTCGGTGCCTCGGGCAATGGAGTAAGAACCAGAAAGGCTTTGACCCTTCGCTTTAATAAAATCCTTATCC
>NZ_JAHHPN010000469.1:0-2149 GCF_024606325.1 Endozoicomonas sp. ONNA1 | reverse complement strand
CCTCAATTTCTTGCAATCCTCGCTACGGACGCTTAAGTCCGACAGGCTGCTAGGATAAATGGCGACGTTAAAGAGGGATTATTGCGGTAAGGATTTTCTGTTTTAGCATTTAAAAATGAGAAAGAGTGCTGTTATGAATAGTCCCGGATCCGGTTCTGTGGTTGCTCTGTTATCAGTAATTTTTGCCTTCCCCTATCATGTTTGTGCCGCAGATGGGTCAACGGATAGTTCCGGATATACAGAGGCTTCAAGTTGTTCTGAATTAACCAATAGGGTTGATAGGGACGTGTGCAGTTATCATTTACCTGCTTTTAAGGCGCTGATCAGGGAAAAAAACAATCAGGTATCTCCAACAACACCTTCTTCAACTATTTCACCCAGTGCTTCTCCAATTCCTGAAACGGTCAGGATAAGAAAAATATCGGCTATAACAAGGCTGGATCATGAGGCTTTTCGAACCACCTATCCAACTTTATTTATATTTGATGCAGAGCGATTGTCAGGAAAGGGACAGCCAGCCGTTTATGAATTGCCATTGACAGTGCCCGTCGCTGGCCATCTCAGAGGAGTAAAGAGTTTTCAATTGCCTGATAACTCAGCTTTTGTGGGGAACAGGATAGATATTTTACCTGAGTTTGTGATTGAAGGAGGCATACAGAATCATTACGTGATGTCGGCACCCTATAATGATGCTGTCTACTATCTGGCGAATATAGAAATTGATTCCAGAAATTCTCCAGAGAAGAGCCGTTTATCAACAACAGCTACCACAGAATACCCCGGCTCAACCCCGACCACACAGAAACATATACCTTCAGGCATTCTGTATCTGAGAGGTGCGGGTATTTTTTCTGCAGACAACATCAAGGTGATACTGGATCCGGCAGATAATCAGATAAGAGTCCGACCGGTAGAGCTGGGATGTACAGATTTTGCTGATGGAAGAGGGGCAGAAGAGCGCTTCGTCTATCGCTTTACGAACTCTGAATTTGACCTCCTGCAAGGCATACAAAGACTGACAACACCTCTGAACGCAGCATTCAATGTCTTCTGTCATCAAACTACAGGGCAAGTGCAGTTGACGATGAAAAATACTACAACCGTCATATCCGTGCCTACTAATGCTCCTGCACCCAGTTCGCCAGAAAGCAGTGGTGTGTTGTTCTCTATGATCTTATTCCACAGAGAAAACGTTATGCGCTTCGTTGACTCTATCTGTAACAGCGTCATTGATCAGTTTGGCAATGATCTATCCATTGATCTGGCCAATCCATCGGATCCTGATCACTATATGGGTGGCATCTGGGGTAGTTTTTGTACTGATATTAATATGGTTCAGGGTGCATTTGGATTAAAAGACAGAGAACAGGCATGGGGCTGGGTTTTAGGTGATAGCAGTGATCAATATGGCTGTGAGGCCATGGAGAAAACTTATCGGGCAGAGTTTGCTTCTGTGAGCACATGGTCAATAGCAGGTTTTGATGTTGCATGTAATTGCACTGCAACGTCTGATTGTACAACTCAGGCTCCCGACATTTCATCCACACTTCCTCCTGACGCAGGTGCTCTGATGATGAATAATACTGGTGAAGCAGGATTAACCCAAAGGCAGAAAGAGGGCATAGTCTTTGGCATAACCAGTTTTGTTGGGTATCAGGCTGTTGTTAATAGCTGGTTTTATCTTTCAAGCCGTATCAGGCAAGCCTGGATAAGGCATACCAGTCAGGTGTTAGCTGTTGTAATGGGATTTGGGATTCCGGCATTCCAGCTGGTACCACGATGTGTCAGTATATTGAGAGCAAAGAAAGCAGCCCATAATCTACTGTCAGAAGAAGTAATATTTGAAAAAAATCAACCGTAGATTGTCGTAAAAAATTACCAAAACATTGGTTCAACTCATCCTTCAGATCCTGATTACTATACGGGTATCATCTGGCAGAAAAATGACTGTTCTGACATTAAAATGATTCGGAGAAGCCCCCACTGGAATCGGCTTGCCGATTTGGTGGAGGGAGTATGTCACAGCGCTGTCACCGACATCATGGCAAGACTTCCAAAAGTGTGGGGCTCATTTCCTGTTGGGCAAGACGTTGTCTTTATTTATGAAAAATCCAGTCTAGGATAAGATAACGGTCTTAAAACGGATTGT
>NZ_JAHHPN010000468.1:0-4761 GCF_024606325.1 Endozoicomonas sp. ONNA1 | reverse complement strand
AATGGTCGTTCTCCCATGCAGAAAGTATTCCTTACTTCTACACTCTGGGTGCCTTCTACAATAAGCAACAGGACGATGATCAAAAAGTTCATGGCCATTAAGGGAAATAACCACTCAGTCCAGATTTCTAACTGAAACAGTGACCCGCTGACAGCCACGAGCGATTAGAAGTCGCTTCCTCGCCTGCTGTGGCAATCACTTTTCACAGTAATAAAAATACTCAGCTCTGAGGCAGTAGAATGAGATATTTTCGCCCCAATGCATTAAGCCTTGCAGTGGCCATAACCATCAGCTCTTCCGTCATTGGTACACAGGCACTGGCCGATCGCAGGCTGCAGATAAAATCTGTCGATATTCAGGGCAATAGACATACGGAGTTTACCCAGAGCGAGGTCATCGTTAAGCCAACTTTAGGAGATGACCAGCAGCCAATACCCAAAACCTTTACCACCACTTACCCTGACCAGACTGAAGTCAGAGCGGGCTACGACATTCCTTCTGAAGGCTTCACGGACATTCTTTCTGGCATTGAGGGTGGTGTTGCCAGTATTGATCAGTTTGCAACAGACGAGAATGACGTTGCTCAGAAGTACAGCAAAATCCTGAAGGTGGGAAATGAGGGGGTCTTCAGATTCACCCATAACCTTGCAGAAGAGAAACTGCTTATCGAAGTCAGAGAGAGTATGACCCATCAGGATTCAATCAGGACTGTTCGGGCTCAATTAGGGGGCACCTGGAGATTAGAACCGTTTACTGGCATTGCCAGCACCGATCATCTGGTGGGAGTGCTGAAAGGGGCGAATAAAAGGGCAGGCAAACTTGGCGAAGCTGATCACTATGTTGCCCTTGCCATCCTCGAAGTAGACAAGGTTGAAGTGAACCGGCGCACTTTCATGCGTCTCATCGCCGCAGCAGATCAGCCTCCTGAACTTCAGCGTCTGGGTCAATCACTTTTTGTTAATGATGAGGTGCTTTTGGCAGCAGCCACCTCCGCCTATACCCAGGTTCATGTTCTCGGAAAAGATTTACAACAGGGCATTCTGGATGATCTTTTGTCATACCATAAACCCGTCGGCTATGTTGTTCACGTCGAGGATGAGACACAGGCTTATCCTGTACCTGCTGGTTATCCAAAACTGGAAGTAACAGAGACTCCGGGAGAGATTATTGTTTTCCGTGGTCAGAAACAGAATCCGACCGATGTCGCTTTTGTGGAAGGTCTCTATTACATCTGGGATAAATTTGGCTGCAATGCCCCCACTCCTTATACAACAGCACGAGTTAAAAAAGACAAGGTCAAAAGCTACAAGTACGTTATTCGAAGCAGGCAAATGGCAATGCTGGAGGAGTTTTCTGCACAGCAAAATGCTGGACTTGACTCAGGTGAACAATACGATGATAAAGTGGCAACGCTTGCGTACTATGAACATCTTCAGCAGGCATTGACCAGTGCTGCTTCAGTTGGAGCAGATGAATTTAAATTCACAATACCGCACGTCGGATTTACTTCGTTCTACTTCATGCCAACCTGGATGCATATTCAGTTCGTAAAACACTTCGGCTTCAAACCTGCGCTAAGAAATTTTCTGACTAGCTGGCATTTTGTTCAGGATATTCACGAAGTTATACCCAGCTTCAACAATATCTATAACAAATATTTTTATGATGATCCTGCCAGCGATTCTTTTGACAAAGGCGGTAACTTTGTTTCCAAAGTCATTGGCGACTTTGCCGGGCAGCTGATTGAGATGGAAAACGAGCTGGCAGAAAAACAAGCCGGACACATCGGCCAGAAAATCCATGAAATCAAACAACCGGTTGCCGCAACATCAATTGCCTCAACATCGTTTGCTGCAACAGGACAGCCCGGGGAAGAAGCTTTAGAAGAAGAACAGGCGGCCATTGAAAGCAAGCAGGATATGGCTTCAGACGATGAAAACGATCCGTATACCCGCAAGCAGTCGCTTCAACAGCAGTTGCGTCAACTAAAAGCAGAACTGGCCGATCGGGAACAGGTAATCGAGAATAGTCTGGCTGACATTGAAAGTCAGCTCGGTCTGACCCCGGATCACGAAAAGAGCCCGGAAGTCCGTTTTCAGGCCATTAAGCAACAAAATAAGAAACAGATAGCTACGATCGTACTACAACAGCAACATCTTCAGCACCATCTTCAGAACCATATTCAGCAACATTTCCAGCACCATCTTGAGCAACAAGGCAGCAGAACAAATCTTGAAAAAGAAGATGAAATCAGGGCCCGCTATGCAACCATCGCCGCACATTTAAACATTCAGGATCTCGATAGCAATGCAGGTGTTGACGCTCAAGAAGAACATCTGCTTCAAAAGCTTAAGACAATGGATGCTCAAAATAAACGCCTGCTTCAGAGAGTTAAGAGACTTAATAATCGAAAAGATTTAGAGGATTCTTACACCAGGGCGAGAAAAGACGCTCTGGCTGCCGTTCTTGGTATTGATCCAGGTAAAGACAGCAAACTGAAAGACCGCGACACACTGGAAAGAACGGTATATTTCAAGCTCTTCAAGCTTGCAAGGCTGCAAAAGGAACTGGATGACATCAAAACACCCGGCCACCCCAAAGCTATGCCTGAAGTCCTGGAGACACTGAGTAACGTGGAAAAAGCCCTGGAGAGGGATCCCCCCGGTAAAGAGTTCGATGTCTATCTCCGTCGCAAGCATATTTCTGAAGACATGCAGAGATTTATCAGGGAAGCCAGACAACGGGCAGATGAAGAAGCCCTGGATATACTGGATGCCGTAGAAAGAATACTCAACCTCGAAGTCAACAAAGAGGATGACAAAACAGCAAGACTCAGCAGAATTCATAGAATACTTGACGCCGATAATCTCTCAGATGACATACTGAATGATATAGACATTACCCTTTGGACACACAATGGCAAGGCTCTTGACGAGAAGGACCTCAAACTCAAAAGACTCCTTGCGCATCTTCATTATAAAGTCGAAGACCAGGGTCCGAATAAGCAAGCCACAGAACAACAGACCAGGCTGCTGGACGATGTAGAAGCAATACTTACCCTCGCAATGAATGAAGCGCAAAGCAGAGCAGCAAGACTTGCCCTGTTTGATGAAATAATTAAAGTCGATAATCTCTCAGATGGCACACTGGATCTGATAGATCAAACCGTCTGGAAACAAGACAGCGCAAATCTGGACGATAGGGCTCTCAAACTCAAGAAGCTTGGTGTGAGTCTTACCTATAAAGTTGAAGATTCGTATCTGGATGCGCTAAGCGATGCACGACAGAACAAAATGCTTGAAGCTATAGAGATAGAGGTGGATATCTACCTTCGTCGATGCCTTGCTGCTGAACAAAGGGGCATGGCCTTCACTGCCAAACTGGCCAGTGATCTGGATGTGGCATTTGAAGAAGATGCCAACCTGATTGAACAGAAGGACGCCCTGATAGCGAAAATTTGGGTGTTAATTGATGAAGTAAACCAGGTCTACGAGGATGAAAGTGTCAAAAGGGCCAGAAACAATGAAATGGCCTATCAGCTCAATATTAAGGATTACAAGGAAGATGCCACTATCGACGACCAGAACCGTTTGATTGAAGCAAAACTCCTGCAGCTGGATAAAGAAGTTTTCAAGGCGGATCAGCCTACCGTTGATGAGCGAATCGCAGCTATTGAAGATGAGCTTGACAAGCAAATGGCTCGGCTGGAGCCTAAACCCCGGTACGCTCTTGACCGTGAGGTAGCCATGACCAGGCGAACAATAAAAGAAGCTGAAAGTGAGCTGGAGGCGGCTAATCACAATCTGGACGCTATCCTTCGCGAACAGGTGGTATTTTCAGGTCGTACTGACGCCCATCCTGCTGCCTTGGATGAAGACGAAAAAGCACTCAATCAGGCAATAAAAAAAATTCAGACCAGATTGGCTCCGCCCGCAGATGATGAGCAAACCTCTGACACCAATCAAGGACGCAGTACTGCCCTGAGAAACAAACGGTTACAACCGGGCGGTGATCACGCTGATGCCGACAAGATCTGGCAACTGCTTCAGGAACAGGCCAGTCTGGAAGCTCAGATTGAAGGCAGGAAAGCAGACATTGGAAGAATGAAAAAAGTCCTGAAGGCTGCCGAAGAAGCCGTCGAAAATGACGGCACCCCCTCCCAGTACACGCCGATACAGGCAAAAATTCTCGACGATCTCCACACATTCGCGCAGCAGCACCCTCTCAAACAACTAGCTCTGCAAGCTGCAAATGGTCTGGCAGAATTAGCATTAGAAAACGGTAAGGAAATACCCTACTTTCCGACTATTGATTTTGACGACGAATTTGCACCCATTGGCTTGCGAGCAATGGTCGGAGACAAGCTGACGTTTGAACAGGCCAGTTGGATTGTGGAAGTTTTCAAAAACCTGAAAACGACCTTTCCTGAACCTCCTTTCGAACCTGCAGAAGATCATCCGCCCCTGAGTGTCCCGTACACAGTCCTGCGGCTGACTTACGCGGCCAGGCACGGAATAGAAAGAGGGGCACAAGAATACGACGACAGAATTCGCAGCATGGGCTCAGCAGGCATTCACTACATCGAGCATCTACCAGGAGTTCTGGCAGGCGTTCTGAAAAGCTTCCCGGAATACTTTGCTACCCGTTCTGCCAGTGGTAACAAGGTCATCGCTTTGCTGCGTGAAGGACGGATCAGCAAGACTGAGCTTGAGAACTACATGAAGGCCATCAGAGGTGTCGACGGTTATCAGACAGTGGCTG
>NZ_JAHHPN010000467.1:0-1046 GCF_024606325.1 Endozoicomonas sp. ONNA1 | reverse complement strand
GCTGATCAACACAATACTTCAAAATACAGTCCAGATCGAAGCGGTTGCCACAACAATGGGTTTTGACGACCACAGGCGCTGTAGCACGGCCATGGAATTTGCCAAAACAAATGGGACAGACAGGGTCTTCCTGCGGTGCTTCAGTGTCCCCGGGGGCAGGAGTGCGAGCAATGCCATCCATTGAGTAGAATATCCGTGTTAGTTAATAAGTAATGCGGATTGGACTCAAGAACAGCTCGAAAGTTCAGTTCTATGGCTATAAAGTTTGCTATGGCTGAAGCAACACCGGCATCGGATATGCCGACCTATTGCGCACCGACCTCCGGTGTTACTTCATCGCACTGACTGGATAACCTGGTATCTTTATTTTGTACCCTTACTTGCTCCAAAGTGGGTCAGGATTCTCACACAGTCGGCATTGCCCATCTCGGTTGCGATGGAGAGTGGGGTGGTGCCATCAAACAAGGCGGTGTTGATATTCGCACTGGCCCTGATCAGGTGTTTTAAACACTCGGTATGGCCGTCCCGGGCTGCTAATAACAGCGGGGTCGCGCCATTAGTCCTCTGGGCGTTGATATTCGCCCCGGCGTTGATCAGGCGTTGCACGCAGTCTTGATAGCCCTCCTCGACTGCGATGTGCAGAGGCGTGCTTCCGCTCGTAGTCCTGATGTTGACAGCCGCCCCGGCGTTGATCAGGCCTTCCACACACTCGATATTGCACAACAAGATTGCGATTTGCAGCGGGGTGAAGCCATCCTCAGTCCTCCGGGCGTCGAGATTTGCCCCGGCGTTGATCAGGCGTTTCACGGAGCCGATGTTATTATTTTTGGCAGCGACAAACAGCGGCGTCACGCCGCCCAACAAGGCGGCGTCGAGATCCGCCTCGAGCTCAATCAGGCGTTCCACGCATTCGGTATTGCCCTTCTCGGCTGCGACGTATAGCGGGGTGATGCCATTTTCAGTCCGGGCATTGGGATTCGCTCCGGCGTCGAGCAGAAGTTTCGCGCAGTCGGTGTGATTATCGCAGAGAGCGAGTATCAGAGGGG
>NZ_JAHHPN010000466.1:0-24867 GCF_024606325.1 Endozoicomonas sp. ONNA1 | reverse complement strand
CGAGGATTGCAAGAAATTGAGGATAAAAATTTCTGCTTCTGAGGAGAATAGCGAGCTATTTGACGAAGAAGCAGGAATTTTTAGACCAATTTATTGCAACCGCAGTAGGACAGCCTTAAGTCCGACAGGCTGCTAGAAACGACCACTGACTTTTAACATCTTGCAGTTAACCCTTCTTTGTGCGAAATTCTCCAACGTTTAACAAAAAAGCAACGATAGCTATAGCTCAAGAAGAGCAGTTTGTGATGGTAAACCCATGACTGACTGCTTTAGATCATGAGACTACTGCAATAATAATTAATACAATGTGGAGCTCTGAAGAAAATGGTTGGCTCAAAACCCGATGCAATCAGCCTTTTATTAGCGGTGTTTACAATCGCTGTATTAACAACAGCAGCGACTTCGATCCTGATCTGACAAGCTGACAGTGTAAGCCAGGGACTGGCTTACTGACTTTTTTCACCGTATAACTGTTTTTCTGTTGCCACACCTTTCATGGGAATATCCCAGTCTGCCACAGGAATTGCACTGACTTTCTGACACTCATGTGCTAACCCTATCAGTATCGGTTTACTGCGTTTTCCCAGAAATGCAAAAGTCCGGTCGTAATAACCCGCTCCCATGCCGAGGCGATTGCCCTCTTCATCAAAACCAGTGAGTGGCATGAGTACCAGATCCAGAGCTTCCGCCTTAACGGTTTTCTCAAGATCCAGTTCCGGTTCAGCAATTCCGTAACGGTTCTCTACCATTCGGGTATTAGGTCTGTAGAGCTGGAAATACATCTTGTCAGGGTCTTCCTGATCCAGAACCGGAAGATAGCAGAATTTATCTTGCTCCCAGATCGTCCGGGCAATAAATCCGGGATCAATTTCACCATCATTAGCCAGATACAGCGCGATATGCTGACTGTGTCGAAAAACCTCACTGCTACATACGACAGAGGATAGTTTCCTTGCAGCAGCAAGCTGCTGTTCAGCCGACAGGGATTGACGATTGTTACGTAACTGCTTGCGCAGGCTGGCTCGATCCATCTGAGATGACACCCGACATTGTTCTATTCGATTAATATTGTCCACTGCTGGAAGAGAATAAACAATGAGAGAAATGGACAAAGTCTTTAAGAAATCGGCGATTTCTTCCCCAGATAATCAAAAGGCCGCTGATTTCAGCGGCCTTTTGCAATACCCGGTTCCTGCTTAGAACGGAATATCATCATCAAAGTCGTCAAAGCCACCAGCCGTTGCAGCCTGAGGCTGTTGCTGAGGCTGCTGTTGTTGAGCAGGACGCTGTTGAGGCTGATGTTGTAGAGGTTGATGTTGTTGCTGTGGTGCCGCTGCGGGCGCTTGCTGTTGCATCGGCTGTTGGGGTGCACTGTATTGCTGCGGTGCGGGCTGCTGAGAGGCTGGCTGTTGTGTAGCCCTTGGCTGAAACTCACCACCACTGGCAGGCATCCCCATTCCGTCCTGGCGGCTATCCAGCATTTGGAGCTGGCCACTGAAGCCATCAACAACAACCTCTGTCGTGTACTTATCCTGACCGGACTGGTCCTGCCACTTACGGGTTTGCAGCTTACCTTCGATGTAAACCTTGGAACCCTTGCGCAGGTATTGCTGAGCAATTTCAGCCAGCTTTCCGAAAATGACCACCCTGTGCCATTCGGTTTTTTCCTGAGGCTGGCCGGTGTTACGATCTTTCCAGGACTCACTGGTCGCCACGCTCAGGTTAGCTACAGCGCTGCCATTTGGGGTAAAACGGACATCCGGATCATTGCCCAGGTTGCCGATCAGAATGACCTTATTAACACCACGTGCCATCAGTTTCTCCAGTAATTTTTAACATAAACCGTTTTCACTCCCAACAGGAATAAAAACAGGTTTCTGGTTGTAGCTTTCTCATTCATTTATGTCAACACTCACCGTATTGGCGCAGCGCGGCCATATCCACTATTTTTCTGTCCACCTTCAGATAGGCGGTTCTCTCACTATCCAGGACGGTCACTTCCTCAACCCCGGGAATAATGGCCAGCTCCCTGCCAATGGCACGGGCATCCAGGCTCATGGACGAGTCGAGGGCCATCACCATACTGCTGACATAACGAGGTTGTTTCATGGTAACAGACAATAACCACCAGAGTGCAGTAGGGATTGCACAAACCATCATGACACCAGTCGCACCCCAGTACTGAAACGCCAACCCACCAAGACTGCCGCCCAGGGCCGCCCCCAGAAACTGGCTGGTTGAGTATACGCCCATAGAGGTTCCCCGAGTGCCTGCGGACGACAATTTACTGACCAGAGAAGGTAGTGTAGCTTCCAGAAAATTAAATGCCGCAAAAAACAGGAATATTCCCAGCAGTACACTTTCGACACGCCACATGCCGGCAATGGCTGCCAGCAACACAGTGACCGCACCTACAAAGCACTGTTTCAGGCGACGTTTGGCTTCACTGAAAATAATCACCGGTACGATCATGACAAAGGAGACCGAGAGTGCCACTACGTATATCCAACCGTGTTTTTCCCGGGCCATCCCCAGGATATCTTCCAACATTTGAGGCAAAAACACGAACAGGGCCATCAGGGTGAAATGCAGGGTAAAGATACCGGCCATCAACCTGAGCATTTCCGGATTGCCTACGACATTGCCTACGTCTTTTATACTGACTTTGGTGTTCAGATCAGTACGGGTCACCACTGGAGTTGGTACCATAAACAATAGAATTAGAATGCTTAAGCCCGCCATCACAGCATTACTGCCAAACAACCCCTCCAGCCCCCACCAGCTGGCGAATAGAGGGCCTAATAGCATCGCGATGCAGAATGAGAATCCGATACTGATACCAAATACCGCCATGGCCCGGGTACGGTATTGCTCGCGGGTCAAATCGGCCAGAAGTGCCGTGACGGCTCCGGATACCGCACCAGAACCTTGAAGAATCCGGCCAAAAATGACTCCGTAAATAGAGTCCGCCTGAGCGGCGACGAGACTACCCAGCATAAAGATCATCATACCGGCTATAATCACCGGCTTGCGCCCGAACCGGTCTGACATCCAGCCAAAGGGGATTTGCAGTGCTGCCTGGGTTAATCCATAAGCACCGATAGCAAAACCGGCCAGAGCCGGGGTGGCCCCTTGCAGGTCTTCGGAATAAAGGACCAGAACAGGCAGTACCATAAAGAGGCCAAACATCCTGAATACAAACACCAAAGACAGTGAGACCGTTGATTTCAGTTCCTGCGGAGACATTCCTGACTTCTTATATAACATTGCAAGCGGCTTATATTATCAGGAAAAGCTGTTGAAGTAAGGCACCGTGGGAAGACATTATGCCCGCTGGACTTGCGCCAAAAAAACCTTCCATATACCAACACTTTCCGGCCAATCAGCTATTTTTATTCCTTCCAGAGTAATCATGAAAAAGAAGTTTGCCTATCCCGGGGCAGGCGCATAATTACCCCAGGGAATAAACACAGAGGATTGATCAGCATGACATATCCTGTCCGATACGCCACTTATGTGAGGCTTTTCATGGTGGCAGTGCTTGCCACCACACTCGTGACTCCCACGTCGTCAGAAGCCCATTATGACCGTTATCACCGCCATCGTGATTGTGACCGCTCCGTATTTATTTCCGGTACAGTGCTTTTTGTGGGAGCTTTACTCTTGTATATCGAAATTTCGTCCTGGAATCGTTCAGGCAATACAGAGGATGCTGATACTCAGGAACACACATTGCAATTACCCGTCATCACCTACAAAAAAGAGGCAGCGTTAAAAAACCTTCACTCCGTAGGTATCAGGCTTGCTCCTGCGATAGACCGGAAATGCAAAATACTCGAATTAAAAGGTACCCGCAAGCAACTGAATACCCAAATCGAAGCAGTTATCTGTGACCCCATCTCACGAGTCAAAGGCGTGAATCGGGCTCTTTTAAGTGATATCCAAAAACAATGCCACGTCTGGTTCAGCAGAAACAGAATGGTATTTCCCCATGAAGTCAGTGGTTTTGATCTTAAAGAAGCCTTTAATGTTGTGCTTCCTGAACTGGTATACCGAGCTAAAATTCTGACCCTGTCCACCTATCAGGTATCACTGAATAACGATCATAAAAAGGACGCCACAGAAGATATGAGTTACTTCAGCATAACTATGAGCGGCTTCCAACCCAACGAGCACTTTAAAACCTGTTATCACTATCCAAGGAGTGCCGGAATGAACCCTCCCATGATGGACTCTAATGGCGAACTGGTTTTTAAACTGCCAAAACAGGGCGTTACTCATCTGCATCAGGACGGACACGCCGAGTACATCCTGGCAACCCACCTGTCGGTCAACCAGGCTAACATCGCTTACGCCTGGAAGCTGGGCGCTCCCTGGCCACCGCTGCCCGCGCCGGTCAGATTAACAGCAGCAGCCGGGGAGATTATGCCCATTCACGTTATTGATCAAGAACAAACAAACGAAAGTACCCGTCTTCAGGTTAAGGGAGAGAGGAGTATCACTGGTGACTGAACTCATCGCGGTCGATAGCAAATGGAGACCAGGCCTGACGTGTTGGCATCACCTCAACACGGTTAATGTTGATGTGCTCCGGCAAAGTTGCAATATAAAACATTTGCCCGGCAATATCTTCGGAGCTCAGAGGTGTGGTGCCACGGTATAAGTTATCTGATGCCTCCTGGTTTCCTTTGGTGCGCACCAGTGTGAATTCCGTCTCTGCAATGCCTGGCGATAGATCAGTAACACGTACCCCCGTCCCCTGCAGATCGCACCTCAGGTTGTAGCTGAATTGCTTAACAAATGCCTTACTGGCACCATAAACATGGCTTCCCGGATAAGGCCATTGACCTGCTATTGAGCCCACATTGATGATGGTAGCACCGGCCCCGGTCCTGATTAAGGCAGGCAAGAGTGCGTGTGTGACATTGACCAAACCGGTAACGTTGGTATCTATCATGGTGTGCCAGTCATCAAGATCAACCTCGGGGGCGCCCTGAGGCGCCAGTGCCAGACCTGCATTGTTAACCAGGGCTGTAACCTCTGAAAATTCTTCTGGCAAGGACTCTACTGCTTTAATCACGGCTTCTGAATCCCGCACATCCAGTTGCATCACATGCACTGGAACACCCAGAGTCTCTCTGAGATCCAAAAGCCTTTCTAAACGACGTCCCGATAAAACCAGCGACCACCCCTCTTTTGCGAATTTTTGTGCGGCAGCTTTACCAAAACCGGAGGTTGCGCCGGTAATAAATGCAACTTTCTTCATAATGATTTCCTTGTTAAATCATAATTGTGAGCAGTGCCAACATCATCAAAATGGGCGCTACCGTGTTTTTAGGTGATGAACCCGGGTATAAATCGAACAATTTTTTTCCCAACAGACTGCCCAGCATGGCAACGGGAAAGAGAAGCAAGCTGAACTGAATAGACTGGGCCGAGACAGCATCGACGAAGAGCAATCCCAGCAGAGATACCGCCGAACTCAAGATAAAAAACAGTATCGCCGTAGCTCTTATTTCATTTGCGTTTAACGATAGGTTTAAGAGATACAACACCAGTGGCGGGCCACCCGCTGAAGCCGTGGTCATCCCAAACCCTGACACTGCACCGGCGAGCAAGGCGTAGCGATGGTTAAGCCATGTCAACCGCAGATCAAACAGGATCAAAGCACCGGCAATCAATGAGAAACCTGCAATCATCATCTTTAGTTCATCTGCCGAGATGGCGGAGATAAACAAAAGCGAAACAGGTATTGCACCTAACATGCCCAATGTGAGCATGGTCAGCAGACGTCGATTAACCTGCGTCCTGATTCCTGATAACAGACAGAGACTACTGAGCAGATCAAGTGTCAGAGCAATCGCAATTGCATCAAATGGGGAATACACAAGGCTTAGACACAAGGCAGCAATAATGGCAAAGCCAAAGCCACTGTAGCCCCTTACTAATCCGGCAAAAAAAACAAATACCGTTGCTAAGCCCATTATCCATTCCATTACGTACTGCGAGTTGATGCCATCAATGTAATGAGCCCGGAGCCTATCCTATAGAGCCAGTTTTTCAGATTGTCTGAGTCAGTAGCGCCACCCCGTACCCTGACACAAGGCTTTTTTTAAACTGTCCCTACATCCTCTTTCATGTTTCTCGCCAAGATAGCGGCAAAACACAAACGAAGGCTCAATACTCCGCAGGAGAATGAAAATGGATGTATTTGAAACAAATGTATCAAATCAGCACGTCATAGACTTGGATAAACACGTATTCCATTCCTGGTCTGTACAAGATTCAGCAGCACCAATAGCTATTGCCGGTGCACAAGGATGTAACCTGTGGGACTTCGAAGGGAAGCAGTATCTGGATTTTAGTAGCCAGTTAGTCAACACCAATATTGGCCACCAACACCCAAAAGTTATTGATGCCATCAAGGCACAGGCTGAGTCCCTGGTGACCATAGCGCCAGCAACAGCTAACCTTGCCCGGGGTGAAGCAGCCAAACGCATACTGGATAAAGCACCCGGTAATTTTAACAAGGTGTTTTTTACCAATGCAGGCGCTGATGCCAATGAAAATGCGATTCGCATGGCAAGACAATTTACCGGTCGTGACAAGGTGCTCTCTGCCTACCGCTCATACCACGGCAATACCGGCTCAGCTATCGCTGCCACAGGCGACTTTCGCCGCGTACCTAATGAATACAGCCGCGGGCATGTGCACTTTTTTAACCCTTATTTCTACCGCACTGAGTTCAACGCAAAGACTCAGGAAGAAGAGTGTAAACGAGCCCTGCAGCACCTTAAACGAGTGATTGAATGTGAAGGACCCGATTCCATTGCGGCTATTCTTCTGGAGACAATCCCCGGCACAGCCGGTTTCCTGCTGCCACCGGAAGGCTACTTGAAAGGGGTTAGAGACCTGGCCACCGAGCATGGTATACAGCTGATCTTCGACGAAGTAATGGTTGGATTCGGTCGCACTGGCCGTTGGTTTGCCTTTGAGCACTTTAACGTTATCCCGGATCTGGTCACCTTCGCTAAAGGGGTTAACTCAGGCTATGTCCCTGCTGGCGGCGTTGTCGTAAGCGAGCCGATCTCGGAGTATTTCAAGAGCAACTTCTTTATGGGCGGCCTCACTTATTCGGGCCATCCACTGGCAATGTCTGCTATTGTCGCAACCCTGGATGCGATGGAAGAAGAAGGCATTGTTCGCTACGCCGATGAGGTAGGAAACACGGTTCTGGGACCCGCACTGATCGATCTGATGGAAAAGCACAATAGCATAGGAGACATTCGCGGCAAGGGCATGTTCTGGGCCCTGGAGCTGGTCGAGGACAGAACAACACGAGAGCCTTTAAGTAATGAGAAAATGGCTTCCCTTAAAGCCAAACTAACCGACAAGGGCCTTCTTTCTTTTATAGTGAACAACCGTATTCACGTAGCACCACCTCTTATTGTTAAACCCAATGAGATTGCTCAGGGTGTAGCCATTATTAGCCAGGTACTCTCGGATTTTGATTAAACATTAGTAATAAAGACGCCAGGACAGTTGTCCTGGCGTTGGTGCCTCCAAAGATCGAAAATGTTAGCCCTCCAGAGCTCTTGCCAGTTGTTCAACCCCTGGGGTAATAAGCGCTTTATCAATGGCATGAAAGCCGAGTCTGAAAAAAGTATTGATTTCGGGGTTGGCTTGTTGCTGCCCCATAAAATGTGAATATCCTGTCTCTATCAGAACCCCGCGTTGAGAAGCTCTGGACGCCAGTCGTTGACTGCTTATTTGGTTGGGTGTTTCTAACCACAAGGCATTGCAATAATTGCCCATGGCCAGTCGCTTACAATCCGGAAGATAGTGCTCAACCGCTTGATTAATCTCGTGCCAGCGTTGGCGGGTGTTGTCTTTGAAGCGCCGCAGGAAGCTGTCGTAGTAGCCCTGTGAAATAAAGTGCGCCATTTCCATTTGCACCCGGCTGGGCGGGTGGCGATACATTAAGCGACGCAGTGTGCGCAACTCATAGATCAACTCTTCCGGGGCAACGATATAACCGAGGCGAAGCCCGGGTGCCAATGTCTTGGAAAAACTACTGACGTAGACAACACGGTTGTTCTTATCCAATGCTTTCAGTGCAGGTAAGGGGTCCCACTCAGAGTTGCTGTCTGAGTCGTAATCATCCTCAATAATGATGGCGTCGTTTTTTTGCGCTAAATGTAAAAGGTCACACCGGCGTTGTTTACTCATAGTCACCCCCGTTGGAGCCTGATGACTCGGTGTAACATAGAAATAATCACAGATGGATGACAGTTCGTTCAGCACCAGTCCGTCCTGATCGACGGTGTGCGGATGAAGCTGAGCCCGGGCCAAACTAAAAATATTGTTTGCTTCTTTATAACCAGGGTTTTCCACCCCTACTCGAGTGTGTTTATCCATCAACATCTTGGAGAGCAAATACAGGGCGTTCTGCGAGCCAACCGTAATTAGAATCTCATCGCTCTTGGCGTGAATGCCTCGCTGAGGAAGTACCCGGGTCCGGATCTGCTCTACCAATAGCTCCACATCCTTATCGACTTTGTCACACAGCCAACTATGATCTTTCGGGTCCGCAATCACCTTACGAGTAGATTCCCGCCATTGCGCCAGAGGGAAATCATTAATGCTCGGTTGCCCATAAATAAAAGGATATTGATAACAGCTCCAGTGTGAGGGTTTCACTATACGAGGGAAAGCGTCAGTAGAAACCTTGAGTCGTCGGCTCCAGTTTGCTGCATTAGCGGGGTTATCTGCCTCAAAATGGTTCAACTCTTGTTCCACCTCTTCAAGTCTGGAGGAGTATTTTTCCGACAGATAATAACCACTTCTTGGCTTACTTATAAGATAACCGTCGTCTGATAAGCCTTCATAGACCAGTGACACGGTATTGCGTGAGACCTTCAATTGACTTGAAAGCTTGCGGCAGGAAGGTAGCGCCTCATCAGCAGAGAAGACACCTTCAAGTATTGCCTTAACCAGGTACTCTCTTACCTGCTCCTGCAAACTTCTCTTCGAATCAAACTCAATGAAACAGCTGTAATTTATCCCCATGGAGTAAACCTTTTGGATATTTTTATTCATTGCATTCGATTGACTCCAGCAAGAAGCAAGCCAATATACTAAATTAGTCGTATTAACTTTATTTTCTACCAGCTGTCCCAATCAGCCCGGTAAATTGGCTCTAACCCATTCATCTTTCTCATCTCTAAAGTGAAGGCGTTCACAAATCACAGCAAGTAACAAATTATGAGACATGGAATAAAACTTAGAAAATGGGTAGCCGTTGCCGCAGCAACGATGTCTTTAGGCATGTCCAGTGTGATTGTTGCCGATGAGTCGCCATCTTTCGCCAGCAAGGGGATAAAGGTAGCGACAGAGGATAACTATTCTCCGTTCAACTTTATCGATAAAGGCAAGCCGACCGGAATCAATAAAGATCTTCTGGATGAACTTCGCGACTACTCTGACTTCAAAGTAAAACAAGAGATTCTGCCCTGGACAGGCCTTCTGGCATCCGTTTCGGCAGGTCAGTATGACCTTGCCCTCACGGGTGCCATCATCACTGACGCTCGTCTGAAAGTATTCGATTTCACTCCACCCATCGCCTCCGCACAGCACTATTTCGTTGCCCGCGCAAAAGACGACAGCATCAATACCATCGCGGATCTGGATGGGAAAAGAGTTGGCTTACAGGCAGGCAGTGCCCTGTTGGAAAGACTTCCTGAGTTAAAAACCATGCTTGAAGCACAAGGCAAGAAACTGGGTAAAGTGGTTGAATATCAATCCTACCCTGAAGCCTACGCCGATCTGGCTAATGGTCGCATCGATTACGTGATTAACAGTATCGTGAATATAAATGAGCTGGTAAAAACCAAGCCCGGGGTATTCAAGAAAGGTGAAGCTGTATCCGGCCCTGGCTTTGTCAGTTGGCCTGTCCCGAAAGACAGTCCTGAACTGCTGGCCTACCTGACCGACTTCTTTGCACACCTGAAAGAGACTGGTCGCATGGCTGAATTGCAAGAGAAATGGTTCGGTGAATCCTTTGATGAACTGCCAGCCAACGCCATCGTCTCCGTTGAACAGTATCAAAAATTGACTGCAGTACAATAAACCACTCGTCATAGTTCAGTGACGGCCAGGACTCAAATACGACTACTCCCGGGAGCCTGGTCTTACCTAAAAAACAACGTTAATACTACTGCAGACAGGTAGGTGTATATGGATTACTACGGATGGATGCAATTGCTTCAGGGAGCATGGACCACTGCATGGATATCAATGGTATCCATCGCACTCGGAGTGGTTATCGGACTCGTGATAGCGCTCATTCGAATGGCAAAATTACCGATTATCGATCAGATATTAGGTGTCTATGTCAGTTGGGCCAGAGCCACACCACTGGTCACATTAGCCTTGTTCATCTTCCTCTCTTTCCCATCGTTTGGCATCAATCTCGATAAACACTTCTCGGCCATCCTGTGTTTAACACTGAATACTTCGGCATTTAATGCCGAGATCTGGAGAAATGCATTCCTCAACTTCTCTAGCGGACAGAAAGAGGCTGCCGAAGCCCTGGGTATGCGACGAATGACCTACTTCAGACGCATCATGTTCCCTCAAATGGTGGTCATGAGCCTGCCCGCACTGGTCAACGAGATGTCTTTCCTGATCAAAGGCAGCCCGGCGATTGCCGTCATTGGCGTGGTTGACCTGACTCGCGTTACCAACCGAATCGCAGCAGTCACTTATGAACCTCTCCTTCCTATCCTCTGCGCTGGCATTCTTTACATGTGCATCATAGGCGTGCTGATCAAATTACAACAGATGGCCGAGAGAAAGGCTAACTATCTGGCTGGCTGACAATAAGGAGTAGTTATGACTGAATGGGAAATAATCTGGCAGCAAAGAGAGATCTTTATCTCGGGTTTTGGTAATACCTTTGCACTATTTTTTGCCGGGTCAATCGCAAGTTTCATTCTGGGTGTGACCCTGCTCTACACTCTCGAAAATGGCTCGAAAGGTGTTAAAGGTAGCGTGATTCTGGTCATCAACATGATGCGCACCCTGCCCTTCCTGATTCTGGCTTACCTGTTGTACTATGGTTTACCCCAGGCCGGTATCCGCATGGATGCCTTTACCGCGGGCCTGATCTCCCTGAGCCTTTATCATGGCACCTATTTTTGTGAGATTTTCAGAGGCATTCGCAAGGGATTAGACTCAGGCCAGATGGAAGCGGCCCAGGCTTGTGGCTTCTCCAGGTTCAAGACCTTTACCCGCATCATCATACCCAATGTGTTGTTGAGATCCTTGCCGCTCATTGCCAATCAGCTGATCATCTGCCTGAAAGACACTGCCTTTCTATGCATTATTACTGTCGGCGAGATCACAGCGGCAGCTAACAGTATTCAATCAACCTACTTCATCCCGCTTAACGCATTTATTGTGGCTATCGCTCTGTATTGGATTATCAGTATCGCCATTGAACAGGTCAGCAAAATCACACTTAATAAAGTTCAGGATAGAGGGCTAAGCCATGCTTAATGAAAAGATTCACACCGGGCCAGTTGAAACCCCGAAAACCGTTCAAGAAACGGCACCTGTTGTAGAACTGCCTGTCCAATATCCAAAATCAGAATCGAATGCCCAGGATATTGTCAAGGTGGTGAACCTATCCAAACAGTTTGACGGAATCGAGGTGCTCAGAGACATTAATCTCACGATCAAAAAGGGAGACGTTGTCAGTATCCTGGGCTCTTCCGGCTCAGGTAAGTCCACTTTGCTCCGTTGTATGAACTGGCTTGAACAACCAGAACGGGGCAGCATCCATTTAGGTGATGAACGTATTGGTATCAATCCTGCTACCAGAAAACCACTAAAATACAAAGAGCTCGCCAAGATTCGCGAGCGTATCGGCATGGTATTTCAAAGCTTCAACCTCTGGCCCCATCTCACTGTGCTCAGGAATGTAATGGAAGCCCTGTTGCACGTTAAGAAGATGCCAAAAGTTGAGGCGGAAAAGATTGCCAGAGCGCAATTAGAAAAGGTTGGTATGTCCCATAAACTCGAAAGCTACCCAAGCATGTTATCGGGCGGTCAAAAACAGAGGGTCGCTATCGCCCGCGCCCTGGCTATGGAGCCAGAGGTGTTACTGTTTGATGAACCCACCTCAGCCCTTGACCCTGAACTGGTTGATGAGGTTCTGACCGTAATGCAGTCCTTATCAAAAGAGGGTTACACCATGGTGGTGGTAACACACGAAATGGAGTTTGCCAGAAACGTCTCAAGCCAGGTGGTGTTCCTGGAAAAAGGCATCCTGATTGAAAAATGCCCACCAGAAAAGTTCTTCACTCATCCGGATTCACCTCGGGTAAGACAGTTTTTGAAGCTGGATGGTGCCTGACTTCAAAATCAAAACTGGGAACATAAAGCTCTGGATTGCAGGGCTTTTAGCCGTTTTGCTGAGTGTTTTTCTTTTCAAGCAACGCAAAACTGCTGGTCAGCGACTCTGCCAAGTTAATATTTTTTTCTTCCATAAGTGCTTCCAGCGCAGGATAAAGAGCACCCAGTTGCTTTTCGAGCGTGTCTCTAATGGTGTCGACGATCACCTGCGTGCCTCGCTCAATTTCAATGTTGGCCCAATCACCTGCTTTTTTATCACTAAATGTTGTGACTCTTCGGGTCTCGGGAATCAACCAGACTTCAAAACAATCGTTCTTCTTGTCGACATCAGATAAAGTTAAGCTGCAACCATTAATCGCTATATAGCCCTTAGGGAAAATGTATTGTCCCCACTCATGGTCGTAGACAAACCGCACCCGACAGTTTCCCTCGATTTCTTCTAGTGCAAGAATTTGGGCCCGGAAGTCGATGTGTCCGGATAAAGGGTGTCCGCCAATTTCTGCTCCGTCGATGGCTGCGCGTTCAACATTCACGCTCTGGCCACTGACATAATCCCCTAATGTCGTTACCCGCAAGCTTTGTAAAATGACATCAAATCTGGCCCGAGTCGGGCTGACAATGTCTGTTACCGTCAGGCAAACACCGTCAACCGCAACACTGGCTCCTGTATTCAACCCCTGACAAAAGTTTTCTGGAAATTCAATGTCAAAGGTTCTGATACTATCGTGATCATCCACACGTTCAATCTTAGCCGTGCCTTGAACAATGCCTGTAAACATTCTATTGGCTCCATCACTTTTGATTCACTAGCAGGGTATACGCATAGGACTGTTAGCAGGATCTTCGACAGTGTTTCTTAAGGCGGTCAATAGAAACTGTAATTTAATGTCTGCACCAAAAATATTACACGACTATTGCTTAAAGTGCTTTAATTCTCTCCAGCTTGCTGTCGGACAGCTATTAACATGGGTTTGCGTGAGTAAAGTCTATATAATTGCTCCTTTGCCTGACAGATGGTACTGAGGGACTGGCTTTGGACACGATCACCGTACGGGGTGCAAGAACCCATAACCTGAAGAACATCGATCTGGATATGCCCCGGGACAGCCTGATTGTCATCACCGGTCTGTCCGGATCAGGAAAGTCGTCACTGGCCTTCGATACCCTTTACGCCGAGGGTCAGCGTCGCTATGTGGAATCGCTGTCAGCCTATGCACGCCAGTTTCTCTCGATGATGGAAAAGCCGGATGTCGACCACATTGAAGGTTTGTCACCCGCCATCTCCATTGAACAAAAGTCCACCAGTCATAACCCACGCTCAACCGTTGGCACCATCACTGAAATATACGACTACCTGCGTTTATTGTTTGCCAGAACCGGCACACCCCGATGCCCTGAGCATCACTTACCGCTGGAAGCCCAGACTGTCAGCCAGATGGTGGACCAGGTACTGGCGTTGCCAGAGGGTACTAAACTGATGCTGCTGGCCCCCGTAGTCAGGGATCGAAAAGGTGAACACCTCCATGTTTTCAGTGAACTGAGGGCCCAGGGTTTTATTCGCGCCCGGATTGATGGCATTGTCACCGACCTCGACAATCCACCCGAGCTGGACAAGAAGAAAAAACACACCATTGAAGTAGTGGTTGATCGCTTCAAGGTGAGAGAAGACCTGCAGTTGCGTCTGGCAGAATCTTTTGAAACAGCTCTGGAGCTCACCGACGGGCTTGCAGCGGTCAGCTTTATGGACGGTGAGCAGCATGACATTGTTTATTCTGCCCGCTTTGCCTGCCCGTCCTGTGGCTATAGCATCAATGAACTGGAGCCTCGCATGTTCTCGTTCAACAACCCGGCGGGAGCCTGCCCCAGTTGTGATGGGCTGGGGGTCAAGCAGTTTTTTGATGAAGATCGTATTGTCCAGCACCCGGAGTTAACCCTGGCAGAAGGCGCTATTCGTGGCTGGGATCGCCGCAGCGTCTATTACTTTCACCTGTTGAAGTCGCTGGCTGCTCACTTCGGCTTTGACATTGATACCGCTTTTGATGATCTTACTGCGGAACAACAGACCATTATTCTTCATGGCTCCGGCGAAGAGCAGATTGATTTTAGTTACGTCAACGATCGGGGCGATGTTTACAAAAAGCGCCATCGCTTTGAAGGCATTATCCCCAACTTTGAACGCCGCTTCCGGGAGACGGAATCCCAGTCTGTGCGTGAAGAGCTTTCCAAGTACCTCAGCACCCAGCACTGTCCAGGTTGTAAAGGCACTCGTCTTCGCCAGGAATCAAGACATGTCTTTATCGAAGATGAAACACTGCCCGATTTGGTGAGACTCCCGGTAGAACGTGCACTTGCATATTTCGAACAACTTAGTTTGCCCGGTCAGAAAGGGGAGATTGCTGAAAAAATCCTGAAAGAGATCTGCGATCGTCTAAGCTTCCTGGTGAATGTGGGCCTTAACTACCTGACACTTGATCGAAGTGCGGATACCCTGTCCGGGGGTGAAGCCCAGCGGATTCGACTGGCCAGTCAGATTGGTGCTGGTCTGGTGGGTGTTATGTATATTCTGGACGAGCCGAGTATTGGATTGCACCAGCGGGATAACGAACGCCTTTTGAATACACTGACCCGTCTTCGCGATCTGGGCAATACGGTGATTGTCGTAGAACATGACGAAGACGCTATTCGAACTGCCGACCACGTTATCGATATCGGTCCGGGTGCCGGGGTTCATGGCGGTGAAATTATTGCCCAAGGCACGCCTGCCCAAATTATGGATCATGAAAAGTCAGTCACCGGCCAGTACCTGAATGGCACGAAAGCCATTGCGATTCCTGAAAAACGTACAAGAGCGGATAAAAATAAGCGGATTAAACTCACGGGCTGCTCCGGCAATAACCTGAAGAATGTCACACTGGAAATCCCGGTGGGGCTGATGACCTGTGTCACCGGCGTTTCCGGTTCAGGAAAGTCTACCCTCATCAACAATACCTTGTACCCTATTGCTGCCCAAGTCCTGAATAGTGCCACCACTTTAACAGCATCAAAACACAAGAAGATCAGCGGCCTGAATCACTTCGACAAATGCATTGATATTGATCAAAGCCCTATTGGTCGCACGCCAAGATCCAATCCTGCAACCTACACAGGCATTTTTACCGCCATTCGTGAACTGTTTGCCGGAACCCAGGAAGCCCGCTCCCGTGGCTATAAACCCGGTCGTTTCAGCTTTAACGTTAAGGGTGGTCGATGTGAAGCCTGTCAGGGCGACGGTGTCATTAAGGTAGAGATGCATTTTCTGCCGGATATTTACGTACCCTGTGACGTCTGCAAGGGCAAACGATACAACCGTGAAACCCTGGACGTTAAATACAAGGGCAAGAATATTCATGAAGTCCTGGAGATGACCGTCGAAGAAGCTCTGGAATACTTTGAACCCATTCCTGCCGTTAAACGCAAACTGCAAACCCTTATGGATGTTGGTCTGTCGTATATCCATCTGGGGCAGAACGCTACCACGCTCTCCGGAGGTGAGGCACAACGGGTGAAGCTGGCTAAGGAACTTTCCAAGCGGGATACCGGAAAAACCCTTTATATTCTTGATGAACCCACCACAGGGCTGCACTTCCACGATATTGAACAGCTACTGGCAGTTCTGCACAGGCTACGAGATCGCGGTAATACCGTGGTAGTGATTGAGCACAATCTGGATGTGATCAAAACAGCAGACTGGATCGTTGATCTGGGACCCGAGGGAGGTGACGGCGGGGGCCAAATCATTGCCGGGGGTCCACCTGAAGTGGTGGCCGAAAGCACAGCCTCCCATACCGGCCGCTTCCTGAAGCCGATGCTAAAGTAAACTGATCCATAACCCGGCTCTGAGATGCAAACAGAGCCCACCCTATACAGCCAGTGCCAGGGCGCTCATTAGTTGCTTTTATGCATTGAAGCTGACAGCTCAATGGAGGATGATTCTTCCCTTGAAATTGCACCTTGAGAAAGGGGTCTGACCCACTGTATTCAGTCAACAGGACGCATACCACTTTTTCTTTCGCTCTAGGTATCTCGGCTTAAGCACTTTAAGGAGTCCACTATGTGGGGCAAGAACAGCTCAGAAAACAGTTTGATCAGCAGCACCAGAAATGATGACACTATCACGCTGATTGCTGCAGGCACTGAAGTTGAAGGCGATATCCGTTTCCGTGGCACCGTTCATGTTGAAGGTAAAATCAAGGGCAATGTCAGTTCCAATGATGGCAAACTGCAGCTGATCGCCGGCAGCCGTGTAGAAGGCAATATGACTGCTGCCCATATAGTCATCAATGGTCGTGTCACTGGCGACGTTTTCGCCACTGACAAGCTGGAGCTTTCAGCCGATGCCCATGTAGAAGGCAACGTATATTACGATGTGATGGAAATCGCGGCCGGGGCTGCCATCAATGGCAAGATGGAGCGTATGCACAAAAGCGGAGAACTGTTGCTCAATACCTCTGAGGAGGAGGAAGAAGCCAAGATCAAGCAACTCGAGTCTACCTGATCCTCTGAGAGGAAACTCGAGGCCATTTTTATGGAAATACACTTACTCAAAAAGCAAAACATTGATCCAGATCAATTCCTGGATAGGCGTAAATACTTATAGTACAAACCACAGGAGTGAGAGCAAATAGACAATAAGAACAATTTCACAATAAAAAATAATACATGGAACCAAGAATAAAAATCATAACACCTTGATGTAACCAGACCATAAAAAGCCAGATTCGATAAGGGTCTGGCTTTTTATTTTATTATCTGTGAAACCAGAAACCCTGCCAGCACAATTACACCAAAAATCACCACCAAAAAATCGTTCCCGGGGTTTCGGTACCGTCTGAGTACATTGGACTTATAAAGCCCTACGACCGGAACAAAGAAAAGGATAATCGCCATCATGGGAGCCACTATGGCATCCATGATCAACAGAATACTCCAGTCACCGACGCCGGCAATCCAGCACCCCAGGGCTACCAGAAAAAGACTCAAGCCTCTGGAGCTGCCAGAAGGAAGCGTCAACTCACTGGGCCTGAGCTTCTCTAACCCCACACTGAACAAGCTATCAATGACTTCAATAGTGCCAAGAAAGAAACCAAAGAAAGAGGTTAAAATCGCCACAAAGGCGATAACAGGTGCCAGACTCGAGAAAATAAAGTTGCCAGGTTGATTAGCCAGGATGGAGAGAGTCGGGAGATTTTGAGCTTTCGCAAGCTCTATCTGTTCTGGCGTCAGAGCCAATATACATGAAAGTACAAAAAATAATGTAATAAGCAGTAAAAGCAGAGAACTTTTGAAGTGAATCTGGTCGGTCTTGGCGATGCACTGGTGAAGCTCAGGGATTTGACGCCGGTATGATTGAGCAAAGGATGAACAAACAGGTGCATGATAGAAAGAAAACACCAGCACAGGCAAAGTCAGAAGAAAGGTTGTTACGATGTCCGTCATAGGTACTTCCTGTCGGAGAAAATCCATTCGCCACTGAGGGATCAAATACAAACCTATACACAACAATGTGAGTGCCAGAGGAAACACCAGACTGCTGATAAGTGTCAAAAGCTTCTGCTCTGAACCACAAAAAAGGGAAATCATGCCAACGACCAGCAAAAACACGAGCAAAGGTCTGTTTACTTCACCCGCCCATTCAAGCTGATTGATCAGAAAGCTCTCGGTAACGTTTGAAATGCCAATCGTGTAGAGCAGTAAAACAGGAAACATCGACAAAAAGCAGATCAGCATCAACCACTGGCCGACTTTATTGCCAAATCTCTCTCTTACAACACTGCTGATATCACTATCAGGTTTTCGGGAAGACAAAAAGAATCGGGTTAACCCTCTATGGGTAAGAAATATCATGGGGCCACTGACCAGAGCCATGAACAGAAGAGGCCATATACCACCACTGCCTGCCGCTATGGGAAGGTAAAGAAGCCCTGCACCAATACCTGTACCTACGTGACTGAACATCCAGCCTGTATCCCTGGCAGTCCATTCTGATTTGGAGTATTTTCCGATAGAACGTTTGACTTCAACACCCTGATTTGACATAGACCCTCGAACAGCAGAACAGCAATGCTTATGCAGTATAGACAGTGGAAAGACGGTTCGAGTTCCCCTGTCATTGTCAGCTGGGTCAATTCAGGAAAGGCTTCACTTGCCTGACTGAGTTTCAAGTTTCAAAAAAAACCGGACACAAGGTCCGGTTTTTTTTTGAAAGAGTAAAACTTACTCTTCAGTAGCTTCCGCTTCAGCCACTGGACGATCCAGCAACTCAACAATAGCCATAGGCGCATTGTCACCCTTACGGAATCCGCACTTCAGGATACGGATATAACCGCCCGGGCGCTCTTTGAAACGAGGGCCCAGTTCGGAGAACAGCTTACCAACAGTCTCTTTGTTACGGAGACGATCAAACGCCAGACGACGGTTGGCTACGCTGTCTTCCTTGGCCAGGGTGATCAGCGGTTCAGCAACACGGCGCAGCTCTTTAGCTTTCGGCAGTGTCGTTTTGATTACTTCATGCTCTACCAGGGAAGCAGTCATGTTCTTGAACATCGCCTTGCGATGTGAACTGTTCCGGTTGAGCTTGCGGCCACTCTTACGATGACGCATGGCACAAACTTCCTCATTCTACCATCTGCCCTGCACCCACTCTGTTGGAGTGAGTGAAAAAGCCAATGGCTGCTTAAGCAGAAATCTTGTCGTCGCCCTTCAGGCTGGCCGGTGGCCAGTTGTCGAGACGCATACCCAGGCTCAGACCACGGGAGGCCAGAACGTCCTTGATCTCGGTCAGGGACTTCTTACCCAGGTTCGGGGTCTTGAGCAGTTCAACCTCAGTGCGCTGAATCAGGTCACCAATGTAGTAGATGTTTTCTGCCTTCAGGCAGTTAGCACTACGTACGGTCAGTTCGAGATCATCCACAGGGCGCAGCAGAATAGGATCAACTTCATCCTCTTCCTTAACTGGCTCTGGTTCAGGCTCGCCTTCCAAATCAACGAATACAGCCAGCTGCTGTTGCAGAATGGTTGCAGCACGACGGATAGCTTCATCCGGGTCCAGAGTACCGTCGGTTTCCAGATCAAGAACCAGCTTGTCCAGATCGGTACGCTGCTCAACACGAGCGCTTTCAACGACATAGGAGACGCGGTAAACAGGGCTATAGGTGGCATCCAGTTGCAGACGGCCAATAGCACGAGTCTCTTCTTCATCCTGATGACGGCTGTCAGCAGACTCATAACCGCGGCCACGCGCTATTCTTAGCTGCATGTTCAAGTCGCCTTTCTCATTCAGATTGGCGATCACATGATCCGGGTTTACGATTTCAACATCGTGGTCCAACTGGATATCCGCAGCAGTCACAGGGCCGGAACCTTTTTTGGTCAGACTCAGTGTTGCTTCGTCACGGCCGGTCATGCGAATGGCAAGACCTTTGAGGTTCAGCAGGATGTCAATAACATCTTCCTGAACACCTTCAATCGCACTGTATTCATGCTGTACACCATCAATCTCAACTTCAGTCACGGCACAGCCGGGCATGGAAGAAAGAAGGATACGACGCAAAGCATTGCCCAAGGTATGTCCAAAACCACGCTCAAGCGGTTCCAGAGTTACCTTAGCGCGCGTCAGGCTAATTTCCTCGACATCAATGTGTCTAGGAGTAAGAAATTCAGTAACCGAATTCTGCATGGATGTTACACCCCACCTAACTGTCTATCCCTTACTTGGAGTACAGCTCGACGATCAAGTTTTCGTTGATGTCGGCTGACAGGTCACTCCGCTCGGGCAGCACCTTGAAGGTACCTTCCTTTTTGCTGGCATCAACTTCAACCCAGGTAGAAAACCCACGCTGAGCGGCCAGTTCAAGGGCTGCATTAATACGCAGCTGGTTTTTAGCCTTTTCGCGGATGGCGACAACATCGCCAGGCTGAACCTGATAGGAAGGAATGTTTACTGTCTTTCCATTTACCAGGATGGCTTTGTGGCTTACCAGCTGACGTGCTTCGGCACGGGTGGAACCGAATCCCATGCGGTAAACTACATTATCAAGGCGAGACTCAAGCAGTTGCAAGAGGTTTGCACCAGTTGCACCTTTCTTGCGATCAGCGGCCTTATAGTAGTTACGGAACTGCTTCTCCAGTACGCCATAGATACGACGAACTTTCTGCTTTTCACGAAGCTGTACACCGTAGTCAGAAAGACGGCCACGACGCTGACCGTGCTGACCTGGAGCTATTTCTGCTTTGCACTTTGACTCGAGTGCACGGACGCCGCTCTTCAGAAAAAGATCAGTGCCTTCACGACGAGACAGTTTGCACTTTGGACCAATATATCTAGCCATTTATACCGACTCCTGCTTATACACGACGCTTTTTAGGCGGACGACAACCGTTGTGGGGGATCGGGGTAACATCAGTGATGTTAGTGATCTTGTAACCACAAGCGTTCAATGCGCGTACAGCGGATTCGCGGCCAGGACCAGGTCCTTTCACGCAGACATCCAGATTCTTCAGACCGTATTCAGCGGCAGCCTGACCTGCACGCTCGGCAGCAACCTGGGCTGCAAACGGCGTGCTCTTACGAGAACCACGAAAACCGGAACCGCCGGCTGTGGCCCAGGCCAGAGCATTGCCCTGACGATCGGTAATAGTCACGATAGTGTTGTTAAAAGAAGCGTGGATGTGAGCTACTCCGTCAACAACCTGCTTTTTAACCTTCTTACGTGAACGAGTACCTGGCTTTGCCATATCAGAATAAATCCTGTTTCATAAGAACGGTATTACCATTCTTAATTGATACTTACTTACGAATAGGCTTGCGAGGACCCTTACGGGTGCGAGCATTCGTCTTGGAACGCTGACCACGAACCGGCAGACTGCGACGGTGGCGGATACCACGGTAGCAACCCAGATCCATGAGGCGTTTAATGTTCATGCTGATTTCACGACGCAGATCACCTTCAACATCCAGCTTGGCGATTTCGCCACGCAGGGATTCCAGTTGATCTTCGCTCAGATCAGCGATTTTGGCTTCTGGCTTAACGCCAGTGGATTCGCACAGCTTTTTGGCTGTGGTCTTGCCGATGCCGAATATGTAGGTCAACGAGATAACAGCATGTTTGTTATCCGGAATGTTGACGCCAGCAATACGGGCCATTCAATCGTCTCCGTTTGTTTTCTCCGTGAGTTCATCCTTGTCTTTAAAGACAGGGACATTTTGAGTTCACGGTTATTTTCGCCTGTAGACTTACTTGACCAACTTTACAGCCAGCCATGCGACATTTATCGACTTCGCAATCTATAGGCAGATAACACGGACCGGAGCAGCACCTGAAGATACTGTTGAGAATGCGACGAAGCACGCCCATCCAGTCCATTGTTAGATGCTTACACAACTAACAGGTCGAAAGGCGGAAATTTTAATCCCACCTACGACAAAATACAACCGCTCATGATGCTCATGAGCGGTTGTATTTATCTGTAGCCTTGTGAGGTCAGACCATAACAGCCCGGGCTAACCCGAAAGACCTCATACACAATCAGCCTTGACGCTGTTTGTGTCGCGGCTCAACGCAGATCACACGAACAGTGCCCTTGCGCTTGATAATCTTGCAGTTACGGCAGATTTTCTTGACCGATGCACGTACTTTCATTATTCACTCCACCATTTCAGAGCTAGCGGCATTCGTTGCAGAACCGGTGTTAGCGGATCAGGCCACCACCACCATAGCCCTTAAGATTGGATTTCTTCAGCAGTGACTCGTACTGATGTGACATCAGGTGAGACTGCACCTGAGCCATCGTATCCATGACGACCACTACTACGATCAGCAGACTGGTACCACCCAGATAGAAAGGCACGTTAGCCGAAACTACCAGGAACTGTGGCAGCAGACATACCGCTGTCATGTAAATAGCGCCAAACATGGTTAAACGAGTCAGGACACCATCGATGTAACGGGCAGACTGTTCACCAGGACGAATACCCGGAATGAATGCCCCTGACTTCTTCAGGTTGTCCGCAACGTCCTTCGGGTTGAAGACCAGTGCAGTGTAGAAGAAGCAGAAAAAGATGATCCCTGCCGAGAACAGAACTATGTTCAGCGGCTGACCCGGACCCAGCGCCAGTGCGATATCCTGAAGCCATTCCCAACCTTCACCCTGTCCAAACCATTGTGCAATGGATGCAGGAAAGAGCAGAAGACTGGAAGCAAAGATAGCTGGAATAACACCGGCCATATTGACTTTCAGAGGCAAATGGCTGCTCTGTGCCGCGAATACTTTACGACCTTGCTGACGCTTGGCGTAATTGACAGTAATACGGCGTTGACCACGCTCAATGAATACAACGAACGCGATAATTGCAATGGCCAGCAGGGCGATTGCGAGCAGCGCCAGGATATTGATGTCACCCTGACGGGCTGACTCGAAAGACCGCCCAATCGCGCCAGGCAGACCAGCGACAATACCTGCAAAAATCAGGATAGAGATGCCGTTACCAATCCCGCGTTCAGTCACCTGCTCGCCCAGCCACATCATAAAGACGGCGCCGGTTACGAAGGTGACTACAGCGACCACGTAGAAGCTGATATCAGGATTGAATGCTACGCCCTGGTTGGCAAGACCTACGGTCATGCCGGTACCCTGAACGAACGCCAGCACCACTGTCAGGTAGCGGGTATACTGGCTGATCTTGCGTCGGCCCGATTCACCTTCCTTCTTTAGCTGTTCCAACTGCGGGCTGACCACCGTCATCAACTGAATGATGATGGACGCCGATATGTAGGGCATGATTCCCAGCGCCAGTACCGACATACGCTCCAGAGCACCACCAGAGAACATGTTGAACAGGCCAAGAATGGTCCCTTCATTTTGTTGAAACATCCGGGCCAGGGCATCAGGGTTGATGCCGGGCACAGGAATATGAGCACCGATCCGATATACAAGGATCGCCAGAAATACGAATTTGAGGCGAGAAATTAACTCGCCCAAACCGCTTTGATTCCCAACAGGTAGTGTCTTAGCCATTTAGTCCTCGATCTTACCACCAGCAGCTTCGATCGCGGCGCGTGCGCCCTTGGTAGCTGCCACACCTTTCAGTGTTACGGCCTTGTTCAGTTCGCCGGACAGTATCACTTTCGCACGCAGGATGCTACCGTTGATAAGGTCTGCAGCCTTCAGAGCAGCCAGATCGATCACGTCGGATTCAACCTTGGCCAGCTCGTGCAAACGAATTTCAGCAGTAAAACGCGCCTTGCGGGAAGTAAAACCGTACTTGGGCAGACGACGTTGCAGTGGCTGCTGTCCGCCTTCAAAACCAGGTCTTACTGAACCACCGGAACGAGACTTCTGACCTTTGTGACCACGGCCACCGGTCTTACCCAAACCGGAACCGATGCCACGGCCAACGCGCTTACGCTCTTTACGACTGCCTTCAGCAGGACTCAGAGTATTCAGACGCATGTTATTCTCCTTCGACCTTAACGAGGTAAGATACCTTGTTGATCATGCCGCGAACGGAAGGAGTATCTTCCACTTCAACCGTGTGGTTGATGCGACGCAGACCCAGGCCACGGACGCAAGCCTTGTGGCTTTCGAGGCGACCGTTAGTGCTCTTTACGAGCGTCACTTTGATCTTCTCAGCCATGACTTACCCCAGAATGTCTTCAACAGACTTGCCACGCTTGGCAGCAATGTCATCAGGAGAACGCATGTCGCGCAGACCCTTGAAGGTTGCGTTAACAACGTTCACAGGGTTGGTGGAACCGTAGCACTTGGCCAGTACGTTATGTACGCCAGCCACTTCCAGAACAGCACGCATAGCACCACCGACAATAACACCAGTACCCGCAGAAGCAGGCTGCATGTAGACCTTGGAAGCACCGTGACGGGCTTTAACAGGGTACTGCAGAGTGTCGCCGTTCAGGTCGACCTGGATCATGTTGCGACGGGCAGCTTCCATAGCCTTCTGGATAGCAACTGGCACTTCACGCGCCTTGCCACGACCGAAGCCCACTTTGCCTTTACCATCACCAACAACGGTCAGGGCTGTGAAACCGAAGATACGACCACCCTTCACCACTTTGGCTACACGGTTAACCTGTACCAGCTTTTCGATCAGACCTTCGTCATTGTTTTGCGGTTTACGCTCATCTTTCGCCATGATGCCTACCCTCAGAATTCCAGACCGGCTTCACGGGCTGCATCGGCGAGAGCCTTAACACGACCGTGATACTTAAAACCGGAGCGGTCGAAAGCGACCTTGGCAACACCAGCAGCTTTAGCACGCTCAGCAATCAGAGCACCTACTTTTTTAGCAGCTTCAACGTTACCGGTAGCTTCGCCACGCAGCTCCTTCTCTACGGTGGAGGCAGAGGCCAGCACCTTGTCACCCTCAGGGGCAACCACCTGCGCATAGATATGACG
>NZ_JAHHPN010000465.1:0-2983 GCF_024606325.1 Endozoicomonas sp. ONNA1 | reverse complement strand
CGCTGTAACAGGGCTGTATTTTTACGATAACCAGGTCATTGATATTGCCAAAGAGGTTCGACCATCCGAAAGGGGTGAGCTGGAGATAACGACCGTCAATCAGATCTACCTTGAGCTGCGAAAACTTAAGGTTGAAGTGATGGGCAGAGGCATGGCCTGGCTGGATACAGGTACTCACGATGCACTTCTTGAAGCCAGCCACTTCGTACAAACAATAGAGAAACGTCAGGGCTTGAAAATTGCGGCTCTGGAAGAAATTGCCTGGAGGAATGGCTGGATTAATGACTCAGAGTTTCAAGAACTGGCAACAGGTCTCCTGAAGAGTGGTTATGGGCGCTATTTGCTGTCCTTGATGAACTGAGCAGAACGCAGCAAACACACCAACACCACCAGCTTGATACTAACCCTGAAACTCTATAGAGTTGCCCCTCTGATTTATTTGCACAGTCTGTTCAAGGGCCGGACTCCAGATCGGCAGTACCAGGAAACATAAATGGCACACATTGACGAACTCAAAACGATACTGGCGGAAGTGCTGGAGGTCGAGACCCAGACCTTTGACGAAGAGACCCAACTTCTGGGTGCTCTTCCTGAGTTTGACTCCATGGCCGTAGTGGGGGTGATTACCGCTATGGAAGAGTCTTTTGGCATCAACGTAGCCGATGATGATATTGATGCGACCATCTTCGAAACAGTTGGTAGTTTGTTGGGCTATATTAACCGGGCTACCTGAGTCGTTTTTTGTTTCGAAATGAGCCCAATGTGTCAGGCTTTTTGAGATTTTGGAGTGATGCCAAAACCCAGAGCCTGCATAACGCTCAGGATGGTTTTTAATGTTGGGTTTCCGTCTTCGCTAAATGAGCGATACAGTTGCTCACGGGAAAGGCCGGTTTGTCTGGCAACGTTGCTCATACCCTCAGCCCGGGCAACAACCCCCAGAGCCTTGGCAATATAAGAAGCGTCACCAGTCTCAAAAGCATCAGTAATAAACACCTCTCTGGCTTCCGGGCTGTACAGTGCTTCTGCGGGATCGTAATCGTATACGGGTTCAGTCATCATTTTTTCCTCCATTGTTTTGCCAGCTGTTTAGCAAGTTCTATATCTTTGCTCTGCGTGCTCTTGTTCCCTCCACACAGCAGAAGAATGATCTCGCCTCCTTGTTGGCGGAAGTACACTCGGTATCCGGGGCCATAATGAACTCTCAGCTCGCTGACCCCCTGACCAACTGGGGAAACATCACCAGGAAGGCCGTTAGCCAAGCGAAATATTCGAGCTGCTATGGTGGCTTTTGCCCGGGCATCCTTTAACTTGCGCTCCCAATTACGATAGGTTTCAGTTTCTCTAATGGTGATCATATAATAAATTGTAGTTTATAAACTACAAAATAAAAAGGCTATATGTTGTAGCCAACAGCCAAGCTGTTATGTCCCATAACGTTCGCCCTGAGCAACAAAAACAGCACTACAGGGTGTCGCCAACACCACTAAACCTGAGTTAACTGGCATTCACTTTGTCTGCCGAAATACTGCCTCTGTACTGCTTCTGCTGAGAAAAAAATTTCAAACGAGACAGCAACAATCGTTTTCCCGCGAGCCACCGCTCATCGGCCTGTAATGCCCCGACACTCATTGCTTTACAGATAGGCCAACATAACTGGCTGGCAATCACCACAATGTCTTCAATTCTCTTACCGCAGTAAGTTTACTATCACATGTTACCAAATATGCCTGGTAGTAGATCGCGGTGGCACCAATGAGACTATCAGCAGGATCCTTATGGCTAAAACAAGAGCTGATAGAGAGTTTTGCAATCTCTGGTGATATAGGAAGTACAGTAAGCCTGTTAGCACTAATAACATCTTTAAGAAAGCTACTAATATCCACACTAAGGGTCAAACGCTTTTTTGCTAACAGCATAGAAATTTCCCACATAGAAATATCACAGTATGCGAGTTCGCCTTTCTCTCTTGCTGCTTCGAGAGTTTTGTGCGCTTTAGCTGACAATTTGTCTGGGGCGATAGCATCAAATATCAGCACATGCGTATCCAGGATGATCACTTCTCTGCATCCCAGCTTTCGCCGAGCGGTGAAATAACATCACCTATCTGGCATTGAGAAGCCATTTTGTTTAACCTGTTTCTAGCCTCACTCTCCCCATCTGGCTCAGGGATAATACGTGCAATAATTTCACCATGTCTGGATAGGGCCAAGCTTTCTCCATTGCTGACCCGTGCAAGCCAAACCTGCAAGTTTTCTCGAAAGTCAGATACTTTCACCTATACAGTTTCCATACTCTCTCCCGTTTTATTCGTATGTAAAGATTCGTACAATAATGCGTACAAAATGTATAGACCATAGCCATTACCTTCGCAATCCTGTCGATACCGACTGACCTGTCTCAAACCAGAAGCTCTTTCACTTCAGGATGACTCAGGAACTTCTGCGGACTGGCTGTGGCTCCGTAAGCACCCGACTGAAACACAACAACCAGATCACCCACATCTGCCACAGGCAACTCCAGCTTGGCCCCAACAATATCCAGGGGGGTGCATAATGGTCCAACGATCTCAACGGTTTCTTTCTCTTCCGATGCGATGCGATTAGCAATCAGAACAGGGTAGTTTTTACGGATAACCTGCCCAAAATTTCCCGAGTTTGACAGGTGATGATGCAGCCCGCCATCGGTCATCAGGAAAGTCTGACCTCTGGATGCTTTTTTATCCGTAACCTGGCAGAAGTAGTAACCCGCTTCTGCGACCAGGTATCGACCTAACTCCATAACCAGCTCAGCATTTTTTAATCGGCCCGTACGAGCCTCCATCAGCTTTTGAAGATGTTCAGCAATGGGGATAATATCCAGTGCCTGCTCACCCGGAAAATAAGGAATCCCCAGACCACCACCGATGTTGATATGCTGAACCGGGACAGGAGCCAACTCACAGAGTCGTGCAGCCAGCTGGGGAGAGTGAGGCTAGAAACAGGTT
>NZ_JAHHPN010000464.1:0-9299 GCF_024606325.1 Endozoicomonas sp. ONNA1 | reverse complement strand
GCTCAATAGGAAACAGGAAGCTGATGCCATCAAATTGCCCTTTCATTGAAAAAGGTGATTGTTGCCTGAGGATCAGCCTGCACCAAGGCTTCAGATGTTTGTAGTGAGCAATACTTCGAACATCACGCCAGCAGCGAAGATCACTCTCTACATCACGAGACTTTGGCAACTCTGCAAAAACAAAAGCCAGCTCCCTTGCCCAGCGCTGGTTTTCAGGCGTTCTTGCCCATACTTTTACTTTACTCAGAGCCGAATGAATTAGACGATTTTCAGGGCCATCCATTAAATACTCATCGTACTCAATACAAAACCGATCCCTTTTACTGGGAGGCATGTTGACCTGCCGCCCAACATCGAGCCGCCCCCGAAGAAATCTTTTTTGACCGGACTCAAGCAAATAGTCGCTTCGCACCCCACGCTTGACCAGGTGATTCACCTGTTTCAAAAATTGACTGATCATCATCTCTGGCAAGGTTCGATTGATTTTCTCTACGCTACCCTTTCCTGATTCAATCAACGGAATCCTGTAAACTCGCTCCAGCATTTTCAACAACTGCCGCCTTGCCGGTACAATGTCGCTGTCAACAGTGCTGATTTTTGGCAAAATCTCGATGCGGACACCGCAGGGCGTGTCTATAACACCTACGAAGTTCCTAACCTGTAACCAAGCTTTTTGCCACTTCTGGACAGGTCGTAATAAACGTGAGTAGTTCTCGTCAGAACACATCATTTGTTCCAGGTATTCATATGCCCCAGAACTGATCAATGCCCTGTCTAATGATGTCTGTGATCTGCTGTTTTCTTCCTGACCGCCTTTACCCAGTAAGCCAAACTCACGGATACTGATACTGGAAACCATGGGCTACTCCGGCAATAAATTCTTATAAATGCCGATGTAAGCCTCAGCAGAACTGAGAGCATCCTCATTACGCTCATAGCTCAGGGTTTCATTCGCGCCTTCCCAGTCACTACCAAGAATGTCTCTTAGCACATGCTCATTGCGATGAATAAACTGAAACTCCTCAGGTTTTTGAAAGTCACCCAGAACCCGTCGTATTTTATCCCAGTCTTCAAAGAAATATTCTTCAAGCAATGGTAGTACCTGTTGTTCAAAAATCTGCGTTAACAGACTCAGGCCAGGCTCCTGTTTAAGCGGCATAAAAAAGCTATGGCCGAGGGTATGTTCCCTGTCGTATAGCAGTGTGATGCGTTGATTAAGCGTTTCCAGCATTAACCGAAGATTAATGCCGTCGAGGTCTTTTTCTGATATATCCCCCAGTAATGAAGCCTGCGGCATCACTTCTTCAAACACAAACCGCCTTCTCAGTGCTGTATCCATGAGTGCCAGGGAGCGATCAGCTGTATTCATAGTGGCAATCAGGTACAAATTATCCGGCACAGAAAATTCGTCCTTGGAGTAAGGCAGTCGGACAGATAATGCTTCGCTGGCACCTTGCCGTTTGGATGGCTCGATCAGAGTAATCAACTCACCAAATATTCGAGAAATATTGCCACGATTAATCTCATCAATAATGAGAACGTGAGTTTTACTCTCAGGCTCACCGGTTTGCGGTGTCAGTATTTCCTGCAGAGAATCCATTCGGATATTTCCCCGATCAAGCCGATAAAGCGTTTGTTGCGATAGTGCTTTCTCAAAAAGCTCTTCTCTTGGGAGTGACGGGCTGTAGTGACGTAACCACCTGACATCCCGGCACTGCTGGTATCCAACCCGATCGTCTTTGGATAGGTAGCGATAATCTCCGGTTATTTCCGCAATAGCTCTGAACTTGTGATTGCCATCAGAAATAATAACAATGTCACCCACTTGTATATGATGGATAAACCGATCAACCGACTGAACAGAATAATCCTGTGACTTTACATCCTCATCATGTTCTTGTTGCTTTACCAAAATTTCGTTGCGGGATGCACAGCCAGTAAAGTCGATATCTCCGCCCCACCCCAGAAGAATATAGTTATTGGTAATACATTCATCATAAATGTATGCGTCGTCACCCAGCGTATTACCCAATGACATTTTCCAAATTTTTCTTTCGTTCAACTGTATTCCGGCATCGGAGTCACGTGTCACATGAGCACTGGCGGAAGCACACATCCGTTTAAAAATACCATCTTCAACCTCATAGTGGATTTCTCCATCCTCACTAGCCTGAGCCTTAATGCCCTCAACAAAATCTTCGTAACTGAAGCTCTGGTGGAATGTGACAAAGGCAACCCTTCCGGATTTTTTGAGGCTCTCAAACTTCTTTCGAAGTGCAGCTCTGTCCTCTCGATGTTCAAGATAAAATGCTGGATCAAGAACCTGTAACGCACGATTTATGGTACGAAATGTTTTTCCGGTTCCCGGTGGACCATAAAGAATCTGGTTTCTTGGTAAAACCTGACCAATTTCTTCATCATCCATGGTTTCAACTTCATCACCGGAAGTTATATGCCAAGTTTTTGAAGGGCGAATATTCAGCTCACTGGAATACAATGCTCGGGCAAAACCATGGGGTGTCAGTTCCTCATAATACTGCTCTTTGACTTGCTGATATATCTTCCAAAGCTGTTGCATTCTGCCAATAGCTTTATCTTTGATTTCCTGTTCTTCAAGACCAAACAGTTCCAAAAAGTGTTGAAGGTGGGCTGACGAACTGATGCTTAGGAATAAGTAGGGATGGTAAGCAGCAAGCAATCTTAATTTTCGCCCTTCGCCAATACTGCACGGGTTATCCAGATGCAATATATCGGTGACATAGCCTCTGCCATCGAGCTTTAAGGCGTCTTCCCAGTTATCAGTCGTGGCAAATTTATAATGGATTTCCAGAAAATGTTTCAGGACTTGTTCAGGCGAATAATCTTCCATTTTCTTAGGAATATAAAACCCACCATCTTTCCTCTTGTAAATTCGGTGTCCACGAGAGGTTCCTGGCGAATATGAACCCAGTACCGGCTTTAACCCTCTCTCCAGCCACCAACAGAAATTGCCTTCCCGGGCCCCTTTGCCAAGGCAATATTGATCAAGAGTAAGATTTTTCAGACTGTCAGCCGGATAGAGTTCTAAAAAGCGCTTATAAGCCTCATCGTTACTGGTTTGGCGGGCATATTCCGGATTATTGGCAACCAGTTGGCCAACTTGTTCAAACAGTGAAACAGTCATGACCGCCCCCTTAAGGAAAACCGGATATTAGCGATTAATTCTTATTTTATGATATTACTGTCGTTTGATGCGTATTGAAAGGACACCCCATTGCAGAGAGAACAAGCCTGTTGATTTGGTTATATTAAAGTCAATGTCAGAGTTTCCGGCATAAATTTTCAGGTGAGATGAGCAGAATACGTTTAGCCAAAACACCCTGAAGCCATCTCTTCTCCTTTCACGTCTTCTGGAGTCACTACTGCATCCTTCAAGGTTGTTTTATTACAAAGCAGTTTGTGCAGATTGTCATCAAATGAACTCATTGATGGGTGCAGAGCCATAGGCAAATAAATATTTACGTTCTTCTTCTGACCAATCCGATAAACCCGGTCTGATGCTTGAGCTTCCTTGGCTGGATTCCAATGCCGTTCCAAATGAATCACGTTATTGGCTCCAACCACTGTCAACCCCATACCTGCAGCCACAGGCGACATTATGATAACACCAAAGCCCGGCGAGGCTTCAAACTCCTGAATCAGTCCTTTACGGGTTTGGTTCTCTTTAACGGTTTTTCCCTTTACCGCCTTGGTATCACCGTTAATAATACTGACCTTTATGCTATGAACCCTTTCCAGAGCCCTTGCCAGCATCAGCTGTAGTTTTGTATTTATGGAAAAAATAATAACTTTTTCTTGCCGCTGTCTGATCTCATCCAAAGTTTGCAGAAGCACAACCATCTTTGCTGATTGCTGCAAATATGCTTTCAGCTTATTGTCACTGACTGGCAGCTCTGGTTTGGAGGATTCAATCAGCTGTGGATGTAGGCTAACCGCTCTCAGTTTCATCAAGGCAGATAACACAACACCCTGAGCATTATCCATTGTTTTAGCGTCGATAACGCTCTGAACAATGTCATCGTAGGACTTAAGCTGTTCGCCACGCATTGTGACAGCCAGTCCCTGCAGGCATTTATGTCGTTCATCTACCAACTCATTAACGCCGACCCAAATATGCTTATCGGGCAAACCTTCAAGATTATCCTCTTTAAGGCGGCGCAACATTAATGGACCGACCCTTTGCCGCAGTGATCGCCCAATGTCATTTTTTATTTCTACCGCCCTGCTAGCATCAGCTTTCGCAATAGGAATCATATATTGCTTACGAAAATCCTGATAAGACCCCAGTGCACCGGGTTTGGCGGTATCCATCAGGCACCAGAAATCCCCCAGATGGTTTTCAACAGGTGTTCCTGTAGCTAGCAGTTTAAAACAGGCTTTCAAACCTTTTGCGGCACGAGTAGCCAGAGTATTGGGAGATTTAATAAACTGAGCTTCATCAAAGATAACGAATGACCAGTCAATCTGGCATAGGGAGAATTGGTAGTCTCGTAACGTTTGATAGGATGTCAAAACCAGTCTTTTAGGCTTATCAAGCCTTGCAGTACCTGCTTCAGAGCCTATCAACAGGGAATAGGGGAAGCCATCGCCACCTTGTACAATCTCAGCTTTGGTTTCAGCACCAAAGCCCTTTTTCCTGAATAGCTTCAGATCAGCATTTGCCTGAAGAATAATGACATCTTCAAACGGACTGTTATGGAAAGTTTCGTCAACTTCATCTTTCCAGTTTTCCAGAAGGCTCAAGGGCGCAACGACCATCACAGGCCGCTCTATTGTGCCCTGCTCCCGACAGATCCGGTAATACTCAGAAACGCCCACCAACGACATATAGGTTTTACCCAGCCCCATGTCATCAGCCAACAAGGCACCATGCAGACTGTCCCTTGGAGCACAATTCATTGACTCACGGGCAAGCCCCAGTAACCAGCGTATACCTTCCAGCTGGTGTGGGAAAGGTTGCCTTTTTAGATAATAAAAATCCAGTGGCGCACTATAACTGACGTTTTTTATTCGCTCGGTTACAAATTCCCCGTAGTCCTGTTGTTCATCATTCTCAGCAATCCCAACAACCAGAGTTGTATTTTCTGTATCAACTTTGTGCTGAACTGAATCTGAAGTCAGAGTTTCGGGGTTGAGGATTTTCTCCTGAGCTGATTTTAAAGCGGCTTCAACCTCAGCTTTGTTGCTGACATTAAACTTTTCACCACCGAGTGTGATGACCTCAGCCCCAGCCTGATGAGCATCTCTTATTTGCTGCTCAACAGCTTTGAGATCCTCCTCAGTTTCTATAGCCTGAACCATTTCTGCTGCTGGTTTAACTGGTAAATCCTTCAGCATCCCGGCAGCAAACCAGTCGATACCAGACTCTTCTGTATCACCAAAGTAGCCATGCTCAAAAACAGAAACGCCATGCACTCGCAGAGAAAAGCCCTGATCAAGATCAACCAGGGAAGCATCAAGAAAGGCGGTTGGAGTCTGAAAAAAATCCTTAACCTGCTCTTTCTGGATCGTTCTCGATTTCAGAATCTCATGAACACCCAGCAACTTCTGCTCATCCAACAATATAATTTTTTTGCCAACACGAATACTGCGAACTTTCCTCTTGCTATCAAGCTGCCCCAGACGTTCTGCAAGACGGTCTGTGTCCACACCTTCAATAGTTGGATTGAGCGTCAACGAACCATCTGTATTAACTTTGACACCGACACCTATGGCATCAGGTGAAACCGCTTCAAGTTCATTAAAATGAGCCAACTGAACCTGACAACCTTCTGCAGCAGCTTGTTGTAGTTGGTAAACCGCTGCAAGATTGTCATATTCTGATTTTTCTAACAGGGCATTGTGTTTCTGGATGGCCTGCAACAGATGCCATTGCTCTGGGCTGGGCAGGTAAATTTCAGAGTGCGATAGCTTCAGTAAAGGGCCATTCAGTTGAAACTGTTTACCTCCCAGTGAGGAGCCATCACTGTGAACCAGTATCAAGCGAATATTAAAAGATGGCTGCGTAGTAGTACCTTTAAACTCAACCTCAAACTGCCCTGGCCAGCTGTCCGGCAACCCCAGCAACAGTCGATCTTCCTCTGATAACTTGACTACATTATCCGACGCAATAAAAAATCCATTGACTACAGGAGTGGCATCACCTTGCTCAGCCAACATTTGCAGTGACAGAAACTGGTACACAATACTGTCATCCAGTTTCGCATCACCCTGCTGACAACGACGAAAAAGCTCTTTACTGGTAAAAAAATTCAGCCCTTGGGAATCGGGCTTCACATCGAACTTCAGAGCATCAGGCTTTTGCAAAAGGCTGCTGAAAAACGCTTTAATATTCACTTGGGTCCAGTCCGTAACACTGTCTTAAATACTGATAATCTTGTTCCGACAAAACTGCTTCGGCATCAATATCAAGACCACAATAATGCAGAGCTTTCAATGCCGACCGCTGCCAGCTCAAGTTATTAGGGTTGTGCTGTATACGAAACGGGTACATGCTTGGTTCGCTGAATAAATCATCCTGGCGTTCCTGGAACTCCCTGGTATAAACTTCTTTAAGTCCTACTCCGAGCTCTCTTGCGCCAAATTTATTAATATCGTAATTATTAATATGCTGCCGGGAAGGTAAGCGATCGTATATCCAAAGGTACGAGCTGTGGCTGCCCTCGATAATGTGGTAATCACCGACCTGCATATAGATAATGCACTTGTCATTATCAGCCAGATGAGCATAAGATGGCAGTTCACTCTGGCGGTAGTTATCCAACAGAAAACTGTTGGCACTTCTTCCAACGAACAGTCTGGTGTTTTTTACTACACCCAGTTCAAAGAGCCCCTCAAGAAAGATCTTTCTGGCTGGAAACATTCTTTGCAAATCATCTTTCCCCCTGCGTTTGGCAAATGCATCGATCGCTTTAAGAAACAAACCAAGATCGAAGCGGGACAGCCATCCCCGGACAGATACAATGTACTGATTGTCAATTATCGACCACCAGGTCTGATAGCTCTTGGCACCCTTTGGCACACGGGGGTCACCCGCAATGGCCAGAATAACCTTCATCCAGTTTTCGGGCATTTCAACACCTGCCCCAAGCACCTTTCCTATCAGGATGTTAATCAGCGCATGTCCAATAAACAAACCATTCTTAAAAGCGGCCTTTGCCACCTTTTCCTGGACCATCTCGGGGAACAGGGTAGAATTTTCCCCGATTGCCAGCTTTTCAACCTGGTTTAGATAGTAGATGTTTGTGCAGGCTTCCGAAAAACGGCCTGGCCGCCCCTCAGGTAATCCGACATTCCTTAGAATATCGTTCAAAGGCTTGTTGCAACTGACAGCCTCTTCCACCAGAGACTGGGGACCAGAAGCGTTAAAAATGATTTTCCTATACAGCTTAATGTTGGCCAGACTGCTGTCATTGCGGGAAAAGTCCTGTTTCTGATACTGCCGCTTTAGAAAATCACACAGCAGCTCGAAACCTTTGACATCGTCAAAGTTTTGTAGGTAAAAAAGCGTTAAATCGTAGAGTGCCAGTTTTGACATTTTTGGGCGAATTGATTCAAACCGCTTAAAAATCTGATCACCCAAAATCAGCCGTTTATAAACGTCCTCGTATTCCAGCCACAGCCATATCAAAGCCCTGATATCTTTTCCCCGTCGTATTTCCGCGATCAGATCACCGCCACGGATTATCTCGCTATAAAGCTCCCCGGCTCTTTCCTTGATACCATTACTGACTCCGACATTCTCAGTTGCGCCTCTTTCACGCAAAACTTCTGTTTTATGATTCCAGAGATCCAGATCCCCTGGCTGCCATTGGGGCAAATCGAATTTCAACGGTGGTAGTTGCAGCTTAGACATCGCTGTCACTCAGTATTCGTTTGATATCCTTCAATTCAATCAAACTGGGTTGTCGCATGGTAAAGCGTACGTCGATTCGGCGGTTTTGTCTCTGCTTCTCAGCTGTATTATCCACTTCAATTTTACGCCGAGTAGCCGCATAACCGCTGACAGAAAACATAGGGTTACCATCACGATTCTTTAAAGCGGACAACTCGGAGCCGAAGTTTTCATTGTTACGCCAGTGACTCCATACCGTAATTGCCCTGTAAGCAGACAAACCCCAGTTACCCATTTTCAGAGAATGGGCGGGACGACTGTCAGTATGGCCTTCCACGAAAACCGTATCGATATAACTGCTGCGGTTGTCTTTCATAACGGCCTCATACAACGCTGCGCCAATGGCATTCACCGCAAATGTACGGTCCGCAGGAATATCATGGCGTAGCGTCTGGAAATAGAGCTGTTCATCGGGAATACGCAAAACGGACTGATTTTCTGCCACTTCAACATGAATTCCCTGTTCTAACAGATCTTGACGTATTTCTTCCAGCATTTGAGAACGAATCTGATTACTTTTCACCAGTTCAGTAATGGCCTGATCGACTTCCTTGCTGGTTTCAGACAATTCCAGAATCAACTGCAGAGAAGCGAGAATAAAAATAACCAGCAACCCTGACATAATATCGGAGAAAGATATCCAGTACGGATTTTCTTCATCGACTTGTCGGCTTTTTCCTCTGCGCACACCAGACCCTATTGCCATGCAGCCTCCTTACTGTCCAGGTCTTCTACCAAACTCTCCATCACACGCACGACGGCCTCCATGGCATTAGAGTAATCACGTGTATGTTTATTCCACTCTAACATTCGATCAGCTGTCTGATCATTAACCGTACGACCATAATCACCTAAGACTTCTAATAGCTTCTTATGGAGATGCTCGATGGTTTCAGTCATTTGCTGACGATACTGCTCGTGGTGATGAACCAAATCCTTCGCTGAGCGTGTGCTCATTTCGGCCCCGGTATGCACCTGATCAGAAACCGTTCTCAGCGCAACATGTAGCTCCTTATAGGTTTCCATAATCGTATGCAGGTTTTCTGTGACCCTATCAACCTGCTTGGCTGTCTGGACATTTGCATCGGTCACCATGGCGATATTTCCTGCCAGCGTATCATTGGACTTTGCCACCTGCTCATAGCCCTGCTGCAAGCAGCTTGAAGCATGGTTAAGTTCGGAACCGGTTTTGAATAAACTGCCAGTGTGACCAAGGCCATGATGGAGCAGCTGAATCGTCGTATTGAAGAACTGGCAGAACAAGATAAACAGCGCAATGTCAGTTTCCTTGAGCAGGCCAAAAATCAGGATCTTGCCACTAAGGTGATTCTGGATGAAGCCAGTGCTCTTAAGCATTCGATTGAAC
>NZ_JAHHPN010000463.1:0-1935 GCF_024606325.1 Endozoicomonas sp. ONNA1 | reverse complement strand
CTGGTATCGCCGGTTTCCTTCACCACTCCAGTATCAACTAAGGACAGCCATCAATTCAAAAAATGATGTTCAACTCCGTGATTGGTTTGAGTCGTTTACGAATGATGGGGCGTTAGTGAATTCACTCACAGACCTCAAACTGGAGAGGGTTTATGTACCTGCCCTGTTTTTTTTCACCAAGACTAAGCTGATGTCTCAATGTGAAAGATTTTCATCAGTTACAACAGAAACGATTCACGAAAAGAACTACGTAAACTCAGCCAGCCTCAGTGCTGATGGCCGCCATCTGATCACCGCCAGTGTCGATGGCACGACAAAAATCTACGTTCATAAGGCTGCCGGATCATGGGAAGTAATAGCCATCATTTCCCATACCAGCTCGGTCAATTCAGCCACCTTTAGCCCCAATTGCCGCTATGTGGCGTCCGCCAGTCAGGATGGCACGGTGATCATCTACGGCTATAAGGCCGATGAGTCCTGGAAACCGGTAGGCAGCATTTCCCATACCGACTGTGTCTACTCAGCCACCTTCAGTGCCGATAGTCGCTATTTGGTGACCGCCAGTGAGGATAAAACGGCAAAAATTTACAGTCTCAGGGACAATGGATCATGGGAAATTAAAGCCACTATCCCTCAAAATGGTCCGATCAAATTAGCCACCTTCAACCCCATTGCTCACAATATACTGACCGGCAGTGAAGATAAAATGGCAGAAATCTGTGACCTCAATTACGGTAGATCCTGTAAAGAAATAGCCAGCATTGAGCGTCATAGATGGGTCATATCAGCCACCTTCAGCCCCAGTGGCCGCCATGCGGTGACTTCCAGAAAGGATGACACGGCGAAAATCTATGAACAAAAGGCCGATGGATCATGGGAACCAAAAAAAACCATTCGCCATATTGACTATGTTAACTCAGCCAACTTTAGCCCCGATGGCCGCTATGTGGTGACGGCCGGCGAGGATGGCGTAGTAAAAATCTATGGCCAGAAAGCCAATGGGACGTGGGAACTGGAAGGCGACATTGTCCATAAAGACGGAGTCTTATCAGCCACCTTCAGCCCTGATGGTCGCCATATAGTGACTGCCAGCAAGGACGGAACAGCAAAAATCATTGGTCAACAGGACGATGGGTCATGGGTAGAAAAAGCCAGTATATCCCATAATGGCTGGGTCTTGTCAGCCAGCTTCAGCGCCGATGCCAGCCGTGTAGTCACTGCCAGTAACGACTGCACAGTGAAAATCACTGAACTACGAAGCAATAATTCATTGTCTGCTGTCACTGAGTGACGCCATTTTGATTGCAATGAAAGACAGGAACTCTGTCAGTCGCCTTTTAGAATATTTTATGAACTTCCACTCTAAAACTGACTCCAACTTAGCGGTATCGACATTGATTGTCCTTGCTGATCGAAGATAAATACCCACTACGGAGAATTCAGGGATGCATGGAATAGATAATAACGCCAGCATTGCAAAACCAAACTCGCCACCCACCAGGCAAGCTCAAATGGAGCCTGCATCACCTTGTGTCAGTGTCGGCAGATCGGTAGCTATAGTCGACGTGGAAGAAAAGGACAGACCTTCCTTTCAGTATTTTGCTGTTTTATCCAGTTCCATGATTTGCAGCCGTTTGCAACTTCGGGATATTGTCAGTTTAGAACGGGTATGCACCCGCCTTCGCGATGGCATCAAACAAAATAATGCACTGGCAAAAGCCTGGTATCGCCGGTTTCCTTCGCCACAGCAGTATCAACTAAGGACATCCATCAATACAAAAAATCATGATCAACTCATTGATTGGCTCAAGTCGTTCACAAACGATCAGGCGTTAGTGAACTCACTCAAAGATCTCAAAACGGAAAGGGCTTATGTGCCTGCCCTGTTATTTTTCACCAAGACTAAGCTGATGTCTGAATGTAAAACATTTGAAT
>NZ_JAHHPN010000462.1:0-1197 GCF_024606325.1 Endozoicomonas sp. ONNA1 | reverse complement strand
AAACCATCAGCATCCGATTCATCCGACCACTGCAGAAACAGGTTTTGCAGCTGTTCCCGTAAACCATCGTCGTCCAGCAGAGATTTAGGTGTAATGCCACGACCAACCACATTACTGACCAGCTTTTCCAAACCACTGCTGGCCCAGGGGTCATTGCGGATTGCTGCCCGGGAACGGTTAATCAGTTTGGACAGATCAGCAGTGAGTGCGGTATTCGGAGAAAGCCCTGGTGCATACCAGCTTTTGGCTCGTCGTCCCATGCCTGCGGCGGTGTAGGCTGAGTTTTTGAAACGACGAAAAAGGTTGGTGAGCAAGCCCATGCCTCAAACTCCCTTGGATGAATAGATGCCGTATTGCTTTGGGCGTTTCTGTTGTTTAATCAATTCACGCTCAATGGCTTGCAATCGCCTTTCCATTTCGGCGAAGCTGCTGTACTCCACCCGGCGGCCTTCAAATTCCACAGTACGGGTCTCACGCAAAAGCACTGCCCGTTTCAGGGCCTGATATTCTGCCTCAGTAATCATGGAGGTTATCTCTGAAGATAGGAGCTGCGGGATGAACGACGAACTGCTTTTGGCTTGTTGCCGGTTTCTTCTAATTCAGGATCAGGGGTGTCTTCTGGTGCTGGTCGACTTTTAGCGAGCAATTCCAGGTTGATACCTCGGTGCTGCTGGAGGATACGGATTGCTGCCAGCGAATAGACCCTACAATCCAACGCTTCATTTCTGCGGTTCTTGGCATCCCAAGTAAAGTAGGGCACACCGAGCCGGTACTTCTTTATCTTTTCTTCTGCAGTGGCCTGTTTGAAATAATCTTCATCAAAGCAATCCTTGACTGGCCAGTGACAGTAACCCTGCCCGGGCTCTAAAACTCGGTAACGCTGATAGATAAGCTCTTTCGCAGTATCGGTGCCGACCAATGTCAGGTAGACCCCTTTCTTGTTTTTGGTTTTGGGAAATGTGGCGATAGGTTTGCCAGCCTGAGATGAACCCTTAACTGGAATTGCCCAATCGGCTCCTTGCTTACGACAGAAAGCATACACCTCATCGGTGTAGTGACCACCAGAGTCAATGCAGACCTGAGCTACATTCATTTTGGTGCCATCCTGCCGGGTGTAAGTTTTGTGCAGCATATCCGCCAGGGCATCCCATATTGGCTGACGGGATAAGTCACCGTATAAACGGACATAATCAATAG
>NZ_JAHHPN010000461.1:0-1071 GCF_024606325.1 Endozoicomonas sp. ONNA1 | reverse complement strand
CAGACCGTTTCCGGAATGATGTCGAGCAGTTTGTTAAAATTTTCAGTGATCTGGAACCGGAAAACTATCGTCAACAATTCCAAAAGGAGCGCTCGCTTGACCTGAGTGCGGGCCGGCCTCTTCACTGGCAGTTAAATCCCCAACTTCTCCTGCAGGCATCCCGGCTGCTGGTCGGGGATAAGGCGGTCACCATTGAGCTTGGAATGAAGGATAACCCTTCGCTAAACCACAGATTCTTCGACAGGATCGTCGGCCAGCTGTATGCCCTGAGTCTGGCCAAGAGTATAGAGCCGGTTGATGCCGCACTGTTTCGGTCTGGCTGGCCTGAGCAGGCGGGACAACTGGGGCAACTGGGCGATTCCGTCGGTTTTGACCCTGCTTACCAATGGGTTCCACTGACTGCGGCGCTGAGCCGGGATACGCTTGAACATCATTTTGGCTCCATTAGGTCACCCACCAGTCAGGAAGACGTTAGAAAGGCGATGATATGGCTGTTCACCCAGCCGCCTGAATTACTCTCATTGAGCCTTGAAAAGCTCTTTGAAAACATTCTGCCGCACCAGGATGACCCGAGTGTTGAAGCCTTTGCCAGAGCATTGCGTGAGTTTGACCAGAACTTGCCTGATGATGGCAGAGCCCGCTTCAGGGAGGCATTCACTCATCAGCAGGTCGAATTACTGAAGGATGTTCTGAGTCGCCAGATCCCTGATCAGCCCGAACTGGTTAACTACATAGGCTCACTAAAAACAACGCCCAGCCCGCCAGCCCCGGTAACCGATGCTGCCGGTTTTGTGCCATCGACATACCGGCTGGTTGAGTCTGCCGACGGGGTGAAGACGGGGATCAAGGATCCAAGTGCGTCGGGCAAAAAACGCTGCCGCCGTGGAGTCGGGGGATGCGGGGTTCGTCTGCTATTGACTGACAATCTGGCACAACGCCCCGTTGTTAACATTGCCAGTGGCGATATCAATAACACCGATACCGGCAAACCTTACTATACCGTTGAGTTCCTGACCTACAACGATAAGCTGCACAGGGTGCTCAGACGCTCAGGCACTGACATCATAGCCA
>NZ_JAHHPN010000460.1:0-1395 GCF_024606325.1 Endozoicomonas sp. ONNA1 | reverse complement strand
ACGACGTTGGTACACCCGAAAAGTTATCCCTTTTTTTCAAGAATCAATGGTCGAGCCACCTGTGGTGGTTTCTGTTAGCAAAACTACTTCCTCCTTCCATCGTACCCTACCCTTCTTTCCGTCATGGCTTACCATCACTGTCCCGGGCATTTGGTGATGCCCCCGACTGCACTCCTCATCCGGTGATGATCGATCACGCTTTACTGAAAGGCCGTTTATCAGTGCAAACCAGTTGTATCGAAAACCACCCTGTATGGCAGATCACTGCCTCACCCCCTACATCATCGACAGAGACGCAGGCAGTTGATGGTGATTCTTTGTCTGCCTGGCTATCACTATGGACACTGCTGAATGACACCCATACCAGCACCCTTTTCCTTCGTCCCTGGCGGGAACGTCACCGCAATCACCTGCAGGCTATTATCTGTCAAACACATCCACTCACCCATCATAAAAAGTGTCAGAGTGTTCTTATTGATGTCCCGATGAATCACGAAAAACCCTGGCTGCTGCCCGAACTGGCTAACAAAGAAACCATAAGCAGCGACGGGCACACCGCTCTGGACAGCACCTACATTAAGCGGGTCAATCAGGCTATTCACTGCCTTTCTTCCCACGGTGAGTTGTTTGCCGAACCCGATAAAGGCAAATCAGCCGACAAAGAAAAAATACACGCCTGCGATAATAATCGCTGGCTTTATCCATTGTCGGACCAAAAGTCGGATCAAAGATGGCTTTATCAACCGGGTATTCCTGAGGCTCCGATAAAACCCGGTCCGGCACTCATCACCGGGAAATACTTTAACCTCTGGGCATTGGAAAAGGCGTCTCCCGGCAGTGACACCTATCCGGTCTGGTGGAGGTCTTCTCTATTCATCGCCCGCAACGACCGACATCGAAAGTACCATTTCTGGGGAGCAGGAGACCCGGTGCTGTTAATGCAGTTCGCTGATGCCCCTTATAATATCAGGGATCATTATGCCGGTTGGGATGGCCCTGACATTGGCACCCTTGTAGAAAGCGAGCATCTCAACCTGGCCACCCTGTTTATGGACGCGGTGACCAATACACCCTTTAATCTCTATCAATGGCGGGGGATTCTCTCAGGGTTCAGCTCACCGTCCCTGCCAAAAAGCCTCAGTGACCGGGTAAGGCAGCAAATTCTGAACGACCCCGGCTCACTTTACCAGTTTGTTAAACAGCGGCCAGAGTTACTGAACAACGTGCTGACCTATTTGAACCGGGAGTTTCCGGGGCACCCTGTCCACTCATACTTTTTTGGTCGTGTACCCCCCTATTTTACCCATCAAACAAACGGAAACCCACTGGCTTTGCTGCCAGAAGCGGGAAATGCGTTCCAGCCAGATACATCACTCCCGTCAACAACATTTACAA
>NZ_JAHHPN010000459.1:0-1162 GCF_024606325.1 Endozoicomonas sp. ONNA1 | reverse complement strand
AATAATTTTTTAAATGATCATCGAAAGACTGTAATTTATCGTTTATCGTTGATGTTGAGAGATCAGGAGCTATAAACGAGATATATTTACTGGCAGAGTCTTGCCAGAAAAAAACCACCGATCCAAGGACGTTTTTGCTAATGTAAAATGCTCCATCGGGGTTCTCTTTATCGTCGAACGGGTAGCAAACCAGACCTAGTTTATTGTAAAACCTGAACAGGTTATGTCCTTGTTCTTCCTGCATGAATTCACCGGGAGTCGTCAAGATCTGTTTTAGCACTGTGCTGGCAGATTTTATGGACGTCTTTTTCAGTGGCCCTTTGCTGGCAGATTTTATGGCGTTGTATTGAAGATTTTCCCGGCATAATAAAAGGTCTTTTTGCCATTCTGGAAACAGTTCCCATAAAGCATTTTCAGTCTGACTGTCTCTCAGCCAATCGTTTTCCTGCTTATTTAAGTGGGAGCTGGTCAGAAAGTGAGTGAACCACAGGAAGTTGTTACTGTGATGAGACAGTTTTACAGCATGATTCTCGTGAAACAGGAAAATATGGAGATCTTCAAGTTTACTCAAAGACTGGTGAGGCGAATGATTGTGGTTTTTATCATCGCTATAGCAGCGATATTTCTGACCATCATGAACGATGACCTGTATAGAGTGTTGCAGAGCGTTTGATGCCAGCATCATGTGTTGCTGGTTTTTCGGATCAAAACCCAGGAGCATCTGGTTATATAATGTTTCACTTTCACTATCGGGTGATTGGCATGGATGGTAAAACGTTTCAAACTTCTCCCTTGATTTGATGCCCAGCTGTTCTGAAAGAAAATTCGATCTGTTGATCACTTTTTCAGGCCGAAGCCCGGAGGTTGTGTAGAGATGCATCAGATGTTTAAGCAAGGACGCCGGGGATACTGCGTTTGCTGGTGTGGTCGGATGGTTCCCGCCTGGCGGTGGCGGCTCATTATCATCAACACTTTTCCTTTCGTCAGAGCGAGTACTTCGTTCACTTTTCTTGCCGTTTTGTTCGGCTTTTTTTTTAGAGGGGGAAACACGACGGGACTGAGACGGCCCGCTATTGCCCTGATCGCCAGAAAAAGCAATCATGCCCCTTGTAAATGTTGTTGACGGGAGTTGTGTATCTGGCTGGAACGCATTTCCCGCTTC
>NZ_JAHHPN010000458.1:0-1079 GCF_024606325.1 Endozoicomonas sp. ONNA1 | reverse complement strand
AGTCCGGCCAATTTCTCAAGGTCAAAAACCAGCCGCCGGAGAGTCTGTGCCGGACCCTGGTAACCGAGCGAATGATAGCCTTCCACGTCAAGGGTGATGTCAACCAGCTGCAGTGGCGGAGCCGCGTCTCCCTGGGGGTATACCCTGACACCTATTTCTGATCCCTGAACGTGGGTACGGTAACCTTTGCCAAAAGCGGGAAAGGCCATTGTCTTGTTGATGCGTAAAAGGGGCGCAGCGGGTGTGAAGGCAAAATAATCGTTGGGCACTGGCTCGGTGACATTGCCCGATGCAGGGATTGCCTCGCTTTTAAGCATGGCAAGCGTTTCACCAAGGTGGTTTCTGGAATGCCAGTGATAAGCCTGGAGTCTGGCACTCAGGGGGGTAGGGGGCTTGTCAGGAGGTTGTGAGTCATTGAACAGGCCGGGAAGCAAAGTCCTCAGCCTATGGTGTGAAACCGGAGATAATTTCTGATTCAACCATTTGGCGGCCAGCGTTTCAGCGATAAAGCTGAGCTGTGTCTGGTTGGCGATGGTATTCTCTTTGGCACCATCTTGCCGTGCCTGAAATTCTGACCAGAAGGCATTGGGGTCACAGGCCTCATAAACGACCATTGCCATGTGATTCAGCAACGTGGCAACGAGCGGGTCCGCTCCGGGAGCATCGGTTAAAGTGGCGGGTTTGCCAGAAGCCGGGGGTAATGGTGACGAATTGATGATCGATTGCCCGATTAACAGGGTGACATCCTCATCGTCATAAAAGATGTTCTGGCTCAGCCAGTCAGAGTCAGCAAAGATAATGCGGATATTCCGGTGTATGTGGTGGGGAAATAAACCTGACTGTTCTATTAACCGGAAGGCTCTGTCAATGGCTGTCTTGACAGCACCGATATGCTCAGGCGTGGCAAAAGCTGAACCCGGTCTGGCCCGATCCATCGACAGAGTGATTTTAAAAATATCCGTGTCAACCATGGCCGAGTAAAACCAGCCATCGCTGGTCTCAAGCCACTGTCTTTCGGGAGGACGACTGGGAGGATTCGTATCAGTTTGATTGGCTGGCATACGGGAAGCTCTCCGGAA
>NZ_JAHHPN010000457.1:0-1787 GCF_024606325.1 Endozoicomonas sp. ONNA1 | reverse complement strand
AAGTCGATTGGATGGAAACTCTCTGAAACTGTTCTGCACAGCTTCCTGAATCAGCTCCTCCATGGAGTCCATTCGATCTTCAGCCACGACACCCTGAAGCATCACAGGCCGGGTTTGGGACCAATGAGCAACAACCCGGGATTCGTGCATGGCAGGAGCAGTGCTCAATGCCTGCAGGAGATGAAACATGGAACGATCACTGCCATCGGGCTCATCGCTGGCCATGACATTCGCAATAGCATGCCGGGTGGCCTGCTGGACGAGTCTGGTGAGGAGCTGCTGTCGAACTTCTGTCTGGTTGCCCGATCCAGAGTCAGCTGTCAGCCAATGGTCCAGCTCGCAGCGGTCATAGATTCTCCGAACTGAAACCATAATGGCTCTTAACAACCTCTCATTTTCTTCAGCAAAGACGTAATCAAAATAGAGTCTGTTGATATTGTCCCTGGCATTCCTGACAGCTTTCTGATCAGCTGACTCAACACTGCTCCAACAGGAAGACACCAGCATCAAACTGATCAGCACAGACCAGATAATTCGATAAATAACCATACGACACTCCAATGTCTTAACAAATTCAGGAAGCATAGGGCAATCAATTGGCAGGGACAGAGAAAGCGATAAACAGTTGTTGAGTTTGTATTCAGGTTCTAAAGTGCCCGGCAGGCAGGTGGGAACACTGCCGGGCCCACAGGCGCGGAATCAGACATATGAATAATTTCAGAACCAGTCGGCACTCCGATTCTGAACATCTCCTGTAGTCGAGGTACCAAAGCTGGTAGAACCACTGCCGCCATCGCTGCTTGAAAAATTGTAGGTGAAGCCGCCGAATGCCCCCCCCACTCCGCCTTGTTGATGGGTCGTTTCTGTCTCTGCCCAGTATCTTTCTTCCTCTTCCTCTTCCTGCTGCCTTCTTCGGCGTCTTTCATCTTCTGCTGTCCAGATATAGCGTTCTTGCCGCAAATGGCTGTATAGCTCTGTGAGCGATATCTGCATGTAGATATCAGCCAAATCCATGTTACAAGTAAGAGGATTCAGAACCCCGGCCTGCATCAACACATTTTTAATTACCTTTTCATCAAAGCCTTCCGTAGCTCTTTTGATCTGCTCCCTGTCCCATTTGGTGGGTTTCCAGTCCCTTCCCTGCGGATCATTCCGCCCGGGTCGGTTCAGTGCATTGCCTAACTTTCTTTGCAGCTTCTCCCGCTGCAGCCGCATCTGCCTGGCTGGTTCTGTTTCATATTGAGAGATCACCATACAAAACACGCCGGCGGATATCACGCCAAGCGAAGCGCCCATCCCAAGCATTGCTCTGTATAAAATGAATTGAAACCAGCTTTCCTCTTTACTTTCATCCGGGGAGTAATGCATGACCGGTATCTGAACGGGTGGCGGTGATGTAACAGGTACCGGCTTTTCACCATCCAGAATTCTGCGAATCTGCTGGTACCACTCATTGCCATAATCTTCACGATCAGCGGCTTTCATAAACAGCGCGGAGAGGTCTTCCTGATAGTGACGACGTTTGCCGTCTGTATGCCATAGGGTGGGATGATTGTTAAAGGCCTTAGTCATCATGGACAGGTAGATTGAAAATGCCGGGTCTCTGGCAATCTCCGGGTTCTGCTTTTGCCGGTCTACCTTGTGGCTGAGAGAACGAAGCGCCTTGCCACGAAGAAAACGCTCCTGCATTTCCAAAAGAATAAAACTGAGTTGCCGGGCTAACTGTTCCCGTGAAAGTCGATTGGATGGAAACTCTCTGAAACTGTTCTGCACAGCTTCCTGAATCA
>NZ_JAHHPN010000456.1:0-1923 GCF_024606325.1 Endozoicomonas sp. ONNA1 | reverse complement strand
CCGACTGCGTGAAAGCTCTGGTCGAAGCCAGGGCGGATCTCAACGCCCAGACTAAAGATGGCAACACCCCGCTGTTCACCTTAGCCCAGAGGGGCGAGACCGACTGCCTGAAAGTCCTGATCATCGCCGGGGCGGATCTTGACACGCCTACCAAGGATGGCGCCACCCCGCTTTGCATCGCAGCTGAGAAGGGCAATACCAGCTGCGTGAAAGCCCTGATCGAAGCCAAGGCAGATATCAACGCTCGGGCCAAGGGTGGTATTACCCCGCTGTTCATCGCTGCCCAGAGAGGCAATACTGACTGCGTGAAAGCCCTGATCGAAGCCAGGGCGGATCTCAACGCCCAGACTAAGAATGGCGCTACCCCGCTAATCATCGCTGCTGCGAGAGGCCATACCGACTGCGTCAAAGCCCTGGTCGAAGCCAGGGCGGATCTCAACGCCCAGACTAAGGGTGGCACCACCTCGCTGATCATCGCTGCTGCGAAAGGCCGTACCGACTGCGTGAAAGCCCTGATCGAAGCCAAGGCGGACCTCAACGCCCGGACCAAGGATGGCGCCACAGCGCTGATCATCGCTGCACAAAATGGCCATACCGACTGCGTGAAAGCCCTGATCAAAGCCGGGGCGGATCTCAACGCTGCCTTGTCGGATGGCACCACACCGCTTTTCACTGCTGCAGCGAAAGGCCATATCGACTGCGTGAAAGCCTTGGTCGAAGCCAGGGCGGATCTCAACGCCCGGACTGAGCGTGGCGCCACCTCGCTGTTCATGGCTGCACAGAATGGCAATACAGACTGCGTGAAAGCCCTGATCGAAGCTAAGGCGGATCTCAACGCCGCCTTTCCGGATGGCACCACCGCGCTGTATATCGCAGCCGAGAAGGGCAATATCGACTGCGTGAAAGCCCTGATCGAAGCCAGGGCCAATCTCAACCCCCGGACAGAGGATGGTGCCACCCCGCTGTTCTCCGCTGCTGCAAAAGGCAATACCGACTGTGTGAAAGCCCTGATCGAAGCCAGGGCGGATCTCAACCCCCCAACTGAGAATGGCGCCACCCCACTGATCATCGCTGCTGCGAGAGGCCATACCGGCTGTGTGAAAGCCCTGCTCGAAGCCAAGGCGGCTCTCAACGCCCAGACCAAGAATGGTGCCACCTCGCTGTTCATGGCAGCACAAGAAAATCAGACCGACTGCGTGAAAATCCTGATCAAAGCAGAGGCGGATCTCAACGCTGCCTTGTCGGATGGTACCACCCCGCTGTTCATTGCTGCCCAGATGGGCAATACCGACTGCGTAAAACTTCTGATCAAGGCCGAAGCGGATCTCAACGCCGCCAGAACCATAGACGGCTCCACCCCACTGACCATCGCTACCGAGATGAATAATATTGACTGCGTAAAAGCCCTGATCGAAGCCAGGGCGAACCTCAACGCCCAGACTCATTACAGCCGCAACGCTCTGTTCATCGCTGCTGCAAGAGGCTATACCGACTGCGTGAAAGCCCTGATCGAAGCCAAGGCGGATCTCAACGCCCCAACTGAGGATGGCGCCACCCCGCTGTTCATCGCAGCACAAGTCAATAACACCGACTGCGTGAAAATCCTGATCGAAGCCAAAGCGGATATCAACGCTCCGACTAAGGAGGGTGTCACCCCGCTGTTTATCGCTGCCCTGCAAAACAACATTGACTGCCTGAAAATTCTGATTAACGCCGGAGCGAATCTCAACGCCCGAAGTAAGGATGACGCCACCCCGCTGTTCAAAGCTGCTGAGAAAGGAAATACTGACAGCGTAAAAATCCTGATCAACGCTGGGGCGGATCTCAATGCCGTCAGAATTGAAGACGGCGCCACTGCGCTGTCCATCGCAGCCAGAATGGGCAAGACCGACATTGTGGAAGCATTGACCAAGGCCGGGGCAA
>NZ_JAHHPN010000455.1:0-13525 GCF_024606325.1 Endozoicomonas sp. ONNA1 | reverse complement strand
GACCAATTTATTGCAACCGCAGTAGGACAGCCTTAAGTCCGACAGGCTGCTAGGGGTTCTGGCCGGTAGGCATTAATCAAGGCTGCAATGAAAAAAAACCAAAAACGTATTCAGCTGTTATTCCATAGCAAAAAAATGAAGCTACCCCTACTCTGCTATAATTCTCTGCGCATCGTGCGTGGTTTAACAACCCCTTTCTCAGCTGGATTTTACGCTTCGTCACTGGTGCAAAGGGCTTTTTCTTCACCCACCGCTTAATCACATCTTGTTGATGGCAAATTTCCATGGCCCCTCAAGTTTTGACGGCGAGGAAACAAAATAACCTCAAATTGTCGTTATTCCTTAAACGAGCATACTTACATTTATTGATTCTATTTTGGATTGCTGGTCTCGTGCAGGCATGGGATGGAGTTGCTGGTCAACAGAGTAGTTCGCATCCACATCAGTCACAAGCAATGGATTCAAAAGAAAACACACCAGAGTCAACACTCCCGCACCCTCACTTACTCGAATGGCAACCGCCATCAATGACAACACTTGAAGATCAGATAAAGTCCCGTTTCTACATCCAACCTTCTCCAGAGTCAGGATATTCAGGAAGCGTTGAGCTGACTCTCACCATTCAGCCTTTTGAGCAACTGGTGATCTGCGCAGCACATATCCAGTCTAAAAATAACGCTGACATCATAAGTCTCTCTGAGGAGTTTGACCCTTCAACTTCGGGCAGTATTTTTTATTTAACCACCAAAAGCTGGCAGCTGGATATCACCCTGATAAGACCCTACCGATGCTCAGAAACACTCTTAAATAAATACAGCTATGACGTTGGTCAATTCATACTCTCCACTCAACCCATACTCGCTCTGGCAACCGCCAGAAGCCAGAAGGAAGATAAAAAAACGACGGAAAATGAACCAAATAAAAAGGGAAAAGGGCTGAACATAACAGGACTTCAGGCAGGATCGAAATTTGACAGAACGGAGAGTGGTGACGGTGGTGGTATTTTTTGGCCCGGCGATGACAATAACCAGCATTGGAAACCACACTGGATGGCACTGCAAAGCAATACCGACTGGGAGATCAGCATAGGTCCCATACTCAGACTGGACTGGGGCTGGCTGACAGAGTTGACAGGTGACAACCCTATGCACTGGCTGTTTGGAACCTGGAGTGGTGAGTCCGACAGAAGGCTGCGTGTAAATATCAATGGGAACCAGGTTAGTTCTTTGCGTCTCACTCCAACGCAATTCAATCAACTCCTCAAAAACCTGGGAAGTACACAACAAGTCATACGGTGGTTGAAGCCCCTGCTCAACGGACAGGCGGAGTTTATAGAACACCTGTTAGATATGTCCGAAGGCATTGAAGACCATGAAAAGGATATACAGGCTGCCATTATCGTTGAACGGATTGCAGCAGTGATTGAGCAGACTGATGAATTCGATCTTGATTTTGAGTTGAAGCTATTGAACGAAAAACAGGAGATAGTGAGATTGGAACCGGAGGGCACAGCTTCTGAAGAAATCATTAATGAATACATGCTGCAAGCACCAGAGGCGAGCGGCGTTAGTGATCAGTTATTGCAAGTAGCAAGAGGTGGTAAAAGCAGTGTTGGCCCCGATGCAGGTGCACAAGCTAATGGTATTGAAGATCAGCAGGCAGATTCACTTCCAGAAAATACAAAGAAGCAGTCTGGCCATGAAGAAAGAAGTCGATTTAGCTTACCTGAGCCATACACCTCTAATGGCTTGATCAATAGCTGGACGGTTAAAGGCATGCAAGTTGCTCTTATGCTCGGGCAAAATGGGTTGGAAGCCTGGGTTATGTCGGAGGATGGGAAAACGATTTTTATTCCCCCATACGACATTGTAAACATTCCAAAGGAAATCCAGAATGAGATCTGCCATTTGCGAGGATTTTGTAAAGGAACATGGGTAGACCTCCACAGATTAAACGACGGAAGTTATAAGGTATATGTTCATCCAAGATTAAGGGGTGGAGGGCCTATCGGAACGACTATAGGGGTTGCTTTAGGAGGCATTCAAGTTGCGGCTGGAGTAACACTTACATTGCGTACGGGTGAGCTGGAAGCGGCTGTAGGAGGAGCATTGATTAGCTCAGGGATACAAGGCTCAATATATAGCTGTAAAGCAAGAGACTGCGATCCAGGAGAGTATATCAAACAAAGCTTCATAGGAGGAATAAGTGGAGCAGTAGCTGGTTTGTGTACTTCCGGAGCATTGAAGGTATTAGGTAAATTTACTGGTTCAATAACCAGCGGAGCAACCCTAGGCAATGCCGCAACCACAGGCTTTTTAGTAGTGGATGACGTTCTTGCAGGAGCGGTTGGTGGATTTAGCTCAAATCTTGCCGAAAGTGCAACTAAAGCTGTAATTAATCGAGAAAACGGTACCTTTTTTACTAAAGAAACAGCAAGAAATGCTGTTATTGGAGCTTTTTCAGGTGGTACAGCCGGAGGTGTCGGGAATATATTAAGAGGGATATCATCCCAAGCAACGGCTCGCGTAATTAATGCTTGTGATGAAGAAATGGCAAGATCCAAACCTATGAAAGTTATTGCTGGAAGTTTAAGCGGATCTGTAGCGGGCGGTGCTACCTCTGCGATAAGTCGATTCAGCACTAATTGGCTCAGGGGAAACGACAAGCTGGATGGGTGTGGCTCCGCAGCGCTTGTAGGTGCAGGTATAGGATTTATAATCGGAGGTGTAAACGCTCACAGAGCATATTCTTACTATACCAAAAGGGAGCTAACCCCTGAGGAACGGGATTGTATTGATAAATCTGTAGCGGGCTATATACAGGAAATGGTAAATGAAAAATCTAAAACCGAGCCCTTTCTCTTTGAGAGAAATAAAGAACATAAATTACGCATAACAAAAACTAATGAGATAAAAGTTAAGGTGGATTCGTTAAATGATCGTATCTATTTTGAGATCCCATATCATGTGTTTTGCCGCATATATATAAGACCTATAATTTCTTTAAAATTAATTCCAAAATTTATTCGTGAAAGGAAGATATGGCAAGAGCATACAGAATTCGATATGACCCTGAGGACTGAAGTAAGTCTGAATCATTTTTGTAACACAGGGAAGGTTAATAATTACCATTACACATTTGATACAAAACCGATTATAAAACCCCTTGGAAAACTCCTTGGCCCTAAAATTTGCGTATACGGTGAGGCTAAAGAAATGATTGAGGAGGAACTAGAAAGCCTCTTTGCTCAATTAGAAAGTCGCTCTCCAGAAATAATCTCTGGGATTCAGGGCTATATAGCAAACTCAATACCAAATCAAATAACGTTTCTAGATCGAAAAATTATTCTTACTAAGACAAGTGATGGAGATTATGAATTTGATTCGAAAACCAACCAGCTTGTTTGGAACAACCCTGTTAAGGTTCAAATATTAAGTGAAAAAGTAATTGTCGGTGGAGTATTACAAGTCAGAGTATCTATACATAACGTTGAGCGAAATTTAGAAATTGATCAGATCCGACTGTCTATAGATGATTCAACAAAACTATTGCTGGGGAAACAAGATATGTCATTATTTCTGCCATCTCTATATACAGAATTAGAACATCAATTAAATCTTATCAGAAAGCAAATTTTAGATCGCTATTTTCAACGATGAGGATTTTGGTAAATGACTGAGCAGCCAAATTCCATGCCCATTCCAGAACTGCAAAAAGGCGACCTTCTGTTTCAACTTCGCAAGGGAGGAGAGCTGGAGTGGGTCATCAGTAGACTGTTTGCTGGTTATAACGGCATGGCCCTGAATCATGTGGCCATTGCGACTGAGAGCGGGGAGTTGGTTGAAGCGGTGATGCCAAAGGTTCAGACAATAACCCTGACTCAATTTATGGATAAATCGGTGTGCGATGGACTGGGACGACCATGCATTCTGGTGGCTCGTCTCAAGTCACCATGGCTTCCTTTAGTTAATAAAGCGTTGGCCTTTGCTGATCAGCAGTTGCACATTCCTTACAATAGGGACTTTTCTCCGCAGGGTCATGCTCGATCCGATATCAGTGAACGAGCCTGGTACTGTAGCGCTCTTGTTTTGGAAGCGTTCAGGTCTGCTAACGAGGGAGAACCGGTATTTCCAGAAACCCCCATGGGGTTCCGTGATCTGGAAACCGGAGAAATATTGCCTTATTGGGTAGACTTTTATCAGAAGGTAGGACAACCCATACCGGAAGGAGAGCCGGGCTCACACCCCGCCCTGCTCTCATGTTCGGATAAGCTTGATGTGATCAGAGTGGTAGGACAACTTCCCGCCAGACAGGCTACTAACGGGCAGCTTGTCTGAGCTGAAGGGTTGTCAGGTGGCTTCTGATCGGGCTGCCTGTAGATAAAGCATCTCAAGAGCAATCGTAGCACCCGCCAGAGCGGTAATATCGGCGTGATCATAAGCTGGTGCAACTTCAACCACGTCCATGCCCACAATATCCAGTCCCTGAAGACCTCTGAGCAGTTGCAAAGCCCGGTCCGAGCTCAGGCCGCCACAAACCGGTGTTCCGGTTCCCGGAGCATAGGCCGGGTCCAGACAGTCGATATCAAAGGTCAGGTAAACAAGACGATCACCTGCTTTTTCGCGTATTTTTTCGATTATCTCTGCCACTGGTGCACCGTTAACGTAGCTGGCATCCAGAACATTGAAACGGGTGTTCTTGTGATCGTAAGTGGTTCGAATACCAATCTGGGTTGAAGCCGAGGCATCAATCAACCCTTCAACCTGAGCATGATAAAACATGGTTCCGTGGTCGAACTTGCCACCCTGGTTATAGTCGTCGGTATGAGCATCAAAGTGGACCAATGCCAAAGGACCATGATATTTGGCGTGAGCTCTCAGCAAAGGCAGGGTAATAAAGTGATCGCCTCCAAACGACAGCATACGTTTGCCAGCAGACAATAGCTGGTCGGCATGCTGAAACAGGGTATCGCTCATATCTTGGGCGTTACCGCATTCAAAGACCAGGTCACCACAGTCAGCAATGGACAGATAGTCTTTCAGGTTGAAGAACCAGGGCCAGCGCTTGCCCTCCCAGGATAGGTTTACCGATGCCTTGCGAATGGCCTCGGGACCAAAGCGAGCACCGCTGCGTCCTGTAGTCGCCAGATCAAAAGGAATGCCGGTAATGATCAGGTCAGCTCCCGACTGAACAGGATTGAAATCCAACGGCTGTCGCAGAAAGCCAAAGGCGTTAGCGTAAAGGGAGTGGTCTTCCTTTTTTATCGACGTAGTCATGATTTTATCCCGTCAGTTCCACCGCCTGTAATGAGCGCTGCTCTTTGTGCTGGTAATGATTAAAGCTCATTTCATAGCCACACTGCAGAGGCAGACGGCACTCTGTCAGACAGCTGAACTCGCCATTTTCCCGCAAGGGCGCCGGTGCATTAAAGCCAATCAGATCCCAGCTCCCGGGGCGCAGGGCTTCCAGTAGCTTTTCCAGAATAGCGGTGTCTTCCATATTCAGGTTGGTTTCAAAGCTGACATAGGAGCTGTCTTCCTGAGGTGTGATATGGAAAGTGGCGTAACGATCATCCTTGATGGCGTTGAGAGAGTAGCCAAAGGGTTCAAACAACCAGTCACTCAGATCAAAATCTGGCAGGATTTCATCCAGTCTGAGCAATTGCCGGATGCCTTCAATCGTTTGTCCTTCACTACGAAGATAGTGAGCAGCTGCACCTTTGATATGATACATCAGTAATTCGCTGGTCTGATCATCCGCATGGGGATGATAGGGACGATTCAGATGGAAGATGTAGTTGTGGTGACTGTCCAGACTGCCGATACGGAAGGCACTACCCTCCAGCTCAGACTGAATCCGGTTAATGTCTTTCTCGAAAGACGTTTTCTGCAGATGCGACTGGTACTCATTTTTGCGTTGGAAACTGGCAAACAGAATGTGTTCATCAGCGATGTGTTCCAGAAAATAAAGGAATGCATCGGCCAGAGTCGTGGTTCCACAGGTCAACATCAGGAAGCGGTCTTCCCAAACAAACAGACTCGATTCTGACAGCAGATAAGCGTCGCAATAGTCATTACTCAGGGTCGTCAGAATGTCCGCCTGAGCCTTGGCCACCATATCAGACCAGAAGTCTTTGCCCAGCTCACGCAGCGAGCCCGCCTCGGCCGCTGTAATGACTTCTACTTTTTTTTCAGAGCCTTCGAAGAACATCACAGCTCAACTCCTCCCAGGTGTTCAAGGTAGGTGTAGCCCTTTAGGCCTGCTTCCAGCTCTTCCAGCACAGAGGTCCGGCTGGATTCTGGCAGATATTCTTCCACCAGTTTCTGATAGGTATGCAGGAAGCTTTCCGGTTTCAGATTCACGTATTTAAGAACATCTTCTACGGTGTCCCCAGCCTGGAAATCAAACATCTCAATTAATCCAAGGTCTGTGACACGAACGGATACTGTGTCGGTGTCGCCAAATAAATTGTGCATGTCACCAAGAATTTCCTGATAGGCACCAACCAGGAAAATACCAATCATGTAAGGCTTGTCCGAATGCCACTCAGGGACAGGCAGAGTGGTTTCTATACCCTGACCGTCAACGTACTGGTCAATGGTGCCGTCGGAGTCACAGGTAATATCGAGCATAACGGCACGCTTTTCGGGCGGGCGGTTCAGTCCGGAAAGTGGCAGCACCGGGAATACCTGATCAATACCCCAGGCATCGGGCAACGATTGAAACAGTGAAAAGTTGACGTAGAATTTGTCAGCCAGTTTTTCACTCAGCTCATCAATCAGAGGTCTGTGCGAACGATTTTTATGAGACAGCCGTTTGGACAGCTCATAACAGATTCTTAAATTAATACTTTCTGCCCAGGCTCTCTGTTCCAGATCCAGCAGGCCTATTCCGAATTGGGTATGAACCTCAGAAAGGTCACTCTGAGTATCGTGGAACAATTCAACCAGTGCCCGTTGCTCAACACCTTTCACCAGATCTTTCCAGGAGCCCCACATATTGTGGAGAAGTTGCGGGGCTTCTTTGCCCGGTGCCACAGGCTCTTCCGGCTCGTAGCTTTCGACACCCACTACGTCGGTGATCAGGACGGCATGGTGCGCCGTCAGATTTCTACCCGACTCCGATATAATCCTTGGCACAGGAATGGCCTGTTCAGCGCAAAGATCGCCCAGGGTATAAACGATATTGTTCGCATATTCCTGAAGGCTGTAGTTCATGGAACAGTTGCTCTGGCTTCGGGTACCTTCGTAGTCCACAGCCAGGCCGCCACCCACATCCAGACAATGGATCGGGGCACCCAGGCGATACAGTTCCGCATAAACTCTTGCACACTCGCTGATCCCCTTGCGGATATCACGAATATTCGACATCTGGGAACCCAGATGGAAGTGCAGCAGCTGCAAAGAATCCATGTTGTCACTGTCTTTTAGCCGCTTGATGACATTCAGTACCTGGCTGGCAGACAGACCAAACTTGGATTTCTCGCCACCACTGGCCTGCCATTTTCCCTTGCCTTGAGAAGCAAGGCGAACACGAAGACCCAGCCTGGGGGGGACACCCAGTTCTTTGGCCTCTTTCAGAACCATTTCCAGCTCGGTGATTTTTTCCAGAACGATATACACCTGATGCCCCAGCTTTTCACCGATCAGCGCCAGACGAATGTATTCTCTGTCTTTGTAGCCATTGCAAACAATGACAGAGCTGGCACGGTTCGCCATGGCCAGTACTGCCAACAACTCAGGTTTACTGCCACACTCAAGACCCAGTTGACGATCCTGTCTGGAGGCCTGGCTTTCCAGAATCTCCTCGACCACGGCCCGCTGCTGATTCACCTTGATGGGATAAACCGCCAGGTAATCATTTCGATAGCCGTATTCGCCAATGGCCTGGTTAAAGGCGTCACACAGAGTGTTAACCCGATCATGGAGAATCTCCGGAAAACGTACCAGAATGGGCAATGACGCCCCTTTGCGAACCAGTTGAGCAGCAATATTATTGAGACTGACAGCCGGTCTGCCCCTGGGCAGATAGACGACCTCGCCGTCATCGTTAATATCGAAGTATCCCTGACTCCAATAGCGGGCATTGTAGGTGGAGCGTGACGCTTCCACGCTCCATTCGCTGTCTGTAGTCAGTGGCTCATGGCTGCTGATCGTGCTTTCCGGAAAGTCGGGCATCGCTGGGTTAGTCATTGACCTTCTGTATCGCCTTTTCTACGTATCCGGGCAGAGCAAAAGCTGCCTTGTGGATAGCGGGAGTGTAATAACGTGTTTCGACACCGCAGGCTTCAAAACGTTCAGTGACTGTTTCCAGAGAAACATGACGGGCTTCAGGATTGTCGGAACCCCAGGCAAAGGTCATGATACCGCCTGCATAAGTGGGTACAGCAGCACTGTAGAAGTAGCAGTCATCCATATAATGGCCCAGACGACGGGTGGTGGTTTCTACTTCTTCCAGTTGCATGAAGCAGACGCCGTTCTGAGCGACAAAGATGCCGCCTTCTTTCAGCAGACGTTTGCAGCCAGCATAGAACTCTGAAGAGAACAGCACTTCACCAGGACCAATGGGATCTGTGCAGTCAGAAATGATGACGTCAAAGCTGCCGTCGGGTGTTTTTTCACGGTCACTGACAAAATTGATGCCGTCGTCAATCACCAGGTGGGCTCGTGGGTCTTCGTAGGCGCCAGCGGAGTGGTTGGGCAGCCACTTTTTGCACATGTCGACCACAGCGCCATCAATTTCAACCATGGTGACGTGCTCAACGTTTTTGTGCTTTAGCACTTCACGCAGGATACCACCGTCACCACCACCGATGATCAGTACTCGCCGGGCGTTTCCGTGAGTCAGGATCGGCACATGAGTCATCATTTCGTGATAGATGAACTCATCTTTCTCTGTAGTCTGGATAACACCATCCAGCGCCATCATGCGACCAAACATCTTGTTGTTGAATATGACCAGATGCTGGTGTTCGGTTTTCTGTTCGAACAGCATCTCATCGACGGAAAAGCTCTGGCCGTAGCCATCATAGAGGGTCTCAAGGTATGTGTTGTCTTTTAGCATGATGCCTTTCCTTTTAAAACCGACCTTCAATAACGGGAAGGTCCAACCAGCCAGTTGTCGGGACAGCAGTAGAGAGTCTGGAAATTCAGGACCAGCAGTGAATTGGAACCATTATAGAGGTGCCTCACTCTGGCGAGGGACTCGACCCTTGATCAAGCTCAAGGCTGTTAGAACGCGCGAATTAAACCCTTGAAATGTCAGGATGACAACCCCTGAGGCAGATTTAATCATTATCCCTCAGGGGGTGCACATCGTGGAGCTGTGTTGGTAATCCAATTCAGGTGCCATCAATCGTGACAGGCCACCACTATTGAGGCCATATCGCCAGGAAAGCTTTGATGCGCCTGCATTTTCAGGGAACCGTGACCTTCATAGGAGTAGGTCACATCACAGGTATGCTTGGGTTCATAGCGATTGAAGCTAATGCTGTTGTCGGTTTTAAAGAGAGGCATGTTTATATGCCAGTCAAACATTTGACGGTATTGTTCTCCGTACAGATGCACATAGGTCTCAAATCCGGCAAGGATCGAGCCGTTACATCCGTGTAGCGTGATAGATCCTTGAGAGAACACAGTATAACGTGTTCTGCCGCCTTCGATGATGCCATACTTGGGATGCCCCATATCCAGTAGCATGTCTTCACTGGTATGGTTCTCTAACTTGAAGGTCAGGTACTCCAATGTATCATCGCCACAGACATAATCGCCGTTGGAAGAAGCATGAGTGCAGGCCAGACCAGCGAATACAGCAAAGATGACGGTTTTCTTTACGTCCACGATGTTTCTCCGGGTTGCCACAATCGGAGCGGATTATCAATTTGAAATTGGACGCGTGTCACGTACTATGTTCTGTTTGTTACCGTGAAAATCCCCCGTTTCTTCTTCGATTAAGTCGTTACCCTACCCTTCTCGGATAAGCTAATCACTGTGCCGGTCAATTGTTTGTTTTGTCTGGGAGGATCAGGTCGGGGAGTCTTGTCCTTACTGACTTACCCAGCCGATACGCAATATGACTGAGTGATTGAAATTCATAATAGTCACACCAAAAATCCATAATAGTCGTATCCAAAATCCAATTTGGTCAAAAATATGCTCTGTATCATCATGAATCTTTAGTTCGCCTTTGCTCCCTTTTTTGTTTTTGCCTAAAGTGGAAGAGCAATGGAGGTAGCTTATGGAAAACCTGTACGAAACTGACTTTTACCGCTGGAAAGAGCAACAGAAAGATCACTTGATCAACCGGCGCTTTGATCAACTTGATCTGGAGAGAGTCATTGAGGAGTTTGATGATACGGGCAATGATCGAAACACCCTTCGATCCAGGCTAACGACTCTCTTGCTGCACTTGCTCAAATACCAGTACCAGACTCAGGTCATTAATCCGTTGCTTCCAGAGCCTTATAGCTGCCGAAGCTGGAAAGGCGCCATCCGGGAACAGAGGGAACAGCTGGTCATTCTGCTACAGGACCGTTCCCACCTGAATCACAAAGTCTGTGAGGTATTTGGCGACGCTTTCGCCAGTGGCAAGAAACTGGCTATTCAAGCCATGAATGATTATGTCCAGCCGCATCAGAGACTGAATGAGAGGAGTTTTCCTGAAACCTGTCCCTGGGATTTTGAACAAATCATGACAGAGAATTGGTTGCCGGAAGGTTAGTTGAACGGCAAGATGACTCACCTGCCCTTGGACAGGTGAGCAGTCAATCAGGCCTTGGGACAGGCCGCAAAATGCTGGCTACCTAAATCCATCAGCCTTGGACGATGCTCAGCGCAGCTGGCCCCTGCTATCGGGCAACGGGTTCTGAAGACACAGCCGCTGGGCGGATTGATAGGCGATGGCAGGTCGCCCTCCAGCAGTTCAATCTCCTTCTTTTTTTCCATTTCCGGATCAGGGATAGGCACCGCTGACAGCAGAGCTTTGGTATAAGGATGACGCGGAGTATCATACATGGGTTCAGCTTTGGCGGTTTCCACTTCATTACCCAAATACATCACCAAGACCCGGTCACTGATGTGTTTCACTACGCTCAGGTCGTGAGCAATAAAGATCAGGGACAGACCCATTTGTTTCTGAAGCTCTTTCAGCAGGTTAACTACCTGCGCCTGAATGGAAACGTCCAGAGCACTCACCGGCTCATCACAGATCACCAGCTTCGGCTTGAGAATCAGTGCCCGGGCAATACCAATCCGTTGGCACTGACCACCAGAGAACTCATGGGGATAACGGTTAATCACGTTTGGCAGAAGACCTACCTTGGCCATCATTTCACGAACCTGAGAAAGAATGTCATCTTTCGAGAGTTCCGGATAATAGTTGCGCAGAGGTTCGGCAATGATATCGCCTACGGTCATTCTCGGGTTCAGTGACGCCAGAGGATCCTGAAAGATCATCTGGATATCTTTGCGGATCTCTCTCATGGCTTTTTCTGGTAGCCCGGCAATATTGCTTTCCTGCCAAAGGATTTCACCCTCTGTAGCTTTCACCAGACCAATGATCGAGCGGGCCAGTGTTGATTTGCCGCAACCAGACTCACCCACGACGCCGAGAGTTTCTCCTTCGAAGAGATCAAAACTGACACCATCAACGGCTTTCAGAACCGGGGATTTCTCCCAGGGCCAGTTTTTGGCTTTATGAATCGGGAAGTGAACCTTTACATCCCGAACTTTCAAAATAGGCTGAAGGCTATTTTTGCGCTGAAAGCTATCTTTGTTGCGCTGAAGGCTCATGCTGCCACCTCCCTGCCGGAAGTATTAACGGGGGTATCGGGTGTCCAGAAACAGGCTTTCTGGCGACCGTCACCAAAGTTCTCCAGAGGGGGGGCCTCCTGCTGGCAACGTGGGATGACATGAGGGCAACGCTCCTGGAAAGGACAGCCCTGTGGCAGGCTCAGCAGGTTCGGAGGATTACCCGGAATCGTCGGCAGAGTCTCACCCTCTGTATCCAGTCGGGGAATCGCACCCAGCAGACCTCGGGAGTATGGATGACGAGGATCGTAGAAGACCTCGTTAGTGGTGCCATATTCCATGGTGCGACCAGCGTACATCACCAGCACCTTGTCACAGATGCCAGCTACAACTCCAAGGTCGTGAGTAATCATAATGATGGCGGTGTTGAATTCGGTCTTCAGCTCATTCAACAGTTCCATGATCTGGGCCTGAACGGTGACGTCCAGAGCGGTGGTTGGCTCGTCAGCAATCAACAGTTTGGGACGACACAGCAACGCCATGGCAATCATAACCCGTTGGCGCATACCCCCTGAAAACTCATGGGGATACATATTCATACGCTTGCGAGCTTCGGGCATTTTTACCGCATCCAGCATCTTTACGGATTCTTCAAAGGCTTCTTTTTTACTCATGCCTTTGTGCAGCTGGAGAACTTCCATCAGCTGAGGCCCTACTTTCATGTAAGGGTTCAGCGAGGTCATGGGATCCTGGAAGATCATGGAGATCTTTTGGGCACGGATACGGTTCAGCTCAGCTTCACTCAGAGACAGAATATCCTGGCCTTCAAATTTGGCAGAACCCTCAATAATACCGTTTTTGGCCAGCAGTCCCATGAGGGCAAAAGCGGTCTGACTTTTACCTGACCCCGACTCCCCTACCAGACCCAGTGTTTCACCGGCGTTCAGAGAAAAGGTCATATTGTTTACGGCCGTGACATCTCCGTCGGGTGTCGTAAATTTAACCCGCAGGTTATCGACATCTAATAGTTGCATATCAACGATCCTTCGGGTCCAGGGCATCGCGGAGCCCGTCGCCAATAAAGTTAAAACAAAACAGGGTAATCACCAAAAAAGCAGTCGGGAAGGCCAGCTGCCAGATTGCCACTTCCATAGAGATGGCGCCCTCGTTGACCAATGCGCCCCAGCTGGTCATGGGCTCCTGAACACCCAGCCCCAGGAAGCTCAGGAAGGATTCAAACAGAATCATGCCGGGTACCAACAGGGAAGCGTAAACCACCACAATACCGAGCAGGTTCGGAATCAGGTGACGGAAAATAATCTGGCTGGAATTGGCGCCACTGATGATGGCTGCTTCGACAAACTCTTTGCTCTTCAGGCTCAGGGTCTGACCCCTGACGATACGCGCCATATCGAGCCATGAGACGGCCCCTATGGCGATAAAGATCAGCAATATGGAGCGTCCGAAGAAGGTGATCATCAGGATAACAAGGAACATAAACGGGAAAGACTGAAGAATTTCCAGCGCCCGCATCATCAGGTTATCAACACGGCCGCCCAAAAAGCCCGCCATGGCACCGTAGATGGTTCCGATGATTACGGCTACCAGGGCCCCCAGTGCGCCTACCATAAAAGAGATTCGTCCGCCTTCAAGGGTGCGTACAAAAAGGTCCCGGCCCAGATGGTCGGTACCAAAGAAATGGCCGGTTTCCATAGAGGGCGGTGCAGCCATATTGGCCCAATCAATTTCTTCGTAACTGAACTGACTGGCCATAGGGC
>NZ_JAHHPN010000039.1:0-4851 GCF_024606325.1 Endozoicomonas sp. ONNA1 | reverse complement strand
GGCCGTCAATGCTGCCGTATGGTACATGGATATCAATACCACAGCGAAGTTTAAGAACAATGCCGGAAACCGCTATAAGCTGGACGCAGAACTGGACCCACTGGTTTATATGGCCGGTGTTTCTTACAAGTTCTGATTGAAAGGGAATCCCCGCCAGTGAATGAGGTTGTCGTAAAAGGTAGCGAGCGCAGCCCTTTTTCGACAGCCTCTCAGTCGTGAGTTTGAAAAGTCTGCTGTCATGACGGAAAAATAGCTAGCGAGAAGCTTGCCACTTTATGAGATTTCCGGGTTAATCCTCAACCATATATTCAAGAAGATCTGGATGTTCAGCCTCTATCATTTCCCTGAGTAAAGGCAAGGTGTTAACTGAATGGCTGACACCGTTGACCAGTTTAAATGTCGGCCTTGGGATGCCATCAACGGTATCAATGGTCTGCATATATTTATTGTCGAACATTTCAGGCTGCTTTTTTGCAAGTTTTTTCAACAGACCAAAATGGGTGGATAACAGTAGCGTAAGATGGGGCAACTGACCCAGCTCTTCGGCGATAATATACGAGCCTATAGCAGCCTCTTGTGGATTTGTGGTTCTTAGCAGTTCATCAGCAAGAACAAGATCTCTGCTCTTGTTGGTTCTGCCTCGAACAATTTTAAGTAAATGGCTAACCTGATTGACTTCTGTTTCAAAAGAAGACCTTCCAAGCTCATCATTTTTTTCCATAAGAGTATTGATAGATGTGTAGGGTCTCAGGGTAAATGTTTCAGCAGAAGCAATACCGAGGTTTTGAGCCAAAAAGGCCACATTAATACCCAATGTTCTGAGAAAAGTCGATTTCCCGGAAGCATTAATACCTGTCAGAATGACATTTCTGACTTTTTTTCTTCCAGCACCAATATGGATATCAGAAGCGACTCCCTGTGAAGAGTCCAAACCAGGAGGCCTGAGCTTCTCGGCTGAAAGGTATGGACGCCTGGAATTACTTTCATCAAACTCAACAAAGGTATAAGGGTTTTGCTCAGAATTGATCTGTCGGCTGACAGAAAGCATAAAGTCGATCCATGAAAGCTTTTTCAACCACCGGTTAATTGAGCCATGCAGCAAAACAACAATTCTCATTGCACTGGCAGCATGCTGTATGCTCGATGATGAGAAATATCCATAATCTTCGAGCGTCAAAAGCTTCATCTGCTCCATAAGTATTCTAAGTAAACTTTCTTCTTTATCAGTGAAATTAAATAACCCGGTATTTTTTCCAAGGTTATACAGAGCTGAGAAAAAAGGACGCAGTAATAGTAACTCTGAAGTAATTTCTCTATTGACTCTTTTCAAATCATCGTGATTCTGCTGGAGCGATTTGAGTTTGTATAACGTACTTAAAGCTAATGACCACGGAAGAATGTAGCTTCCTGTTTTCTCCGTGATAACCAAACCTTTCCATAATATGCTTTGATCAGTATGTATGTTGACATTTCTTGATGGGGTACTTAATTTAAACAGCCACCCCGAAGTCAGCAACCCTAAAACTGGCATGATATACATCAAGGTTCTGAATTGTGGCGTCACCCCATGAATATTATTCTGAAGCATTAGCTCCTGCATAGCTTTTTCATTTTTTAATTCTATCCCTATGAGTGATTCCGACTCGGCCCAAGTGCCTTCATCATGAAGTAAAATGGGCATATGAAAGAAGTAAAAGAATGGATGTTTTTTATCCAGAAGCCGAACGACCGGATTAATATATTGATTAATTTCATCAATACTTGATACTAAAGCGGTAGCTGTATTGGGAGCCATTAAACTGCGAAGGATCTCTTTGCGTTCCTTCAGTGTTTTAATGCTACTTGTAGAGCCTGTAACCAGTTGACAGGCTCCGTACACTTCTCCAAGTAATGAGGTACCTGGAAACAGCCTGTCATACAGGTGAGCGTACCCATCTTTCCTGAACACCTGCATATCCTGCCATATATCCGTCTGAAACATACCCTGAATCTCAGCAGACTGAGAGCATTCAGGATAAAGATGATGCAACAGCAACTCTCGCTTTCTTCGAGAGGAGAGCTCTTCATGAGCTGTATGAGAAGAACTTTCCTCACTCTGATATGCCTCTGACTGGAACGATTGATTGTCAGAGTCCGAAAACTTGATCAGGTATTGTCTTTCAAGGATCTCATAAGGTGTTTGCACAGCCTGAACCTGGCTGGTTATCAGGCAAACTGGCAATAGGAACAGATGCCGTAGAATCATACTTAATGTGCTCGGTAAGTACGTATTTTTTCAGCAATATCAGGCAGTTCAGACTGAAAAGTTTCAGCCAGAAATTCAAGCGCAACTTTGCACTTGTTAGGGCCTTCCTCTATCTGATAGGTCGGCCTGATATAGCCAGAGCTGTTTGTCATCCCCATGTGCATGATGTTAAAGGATTCCTGCCATTCGCCTGTATCAGCCAGGTCATAATGAGTGGATATCAGTGCCATTAAATGGCTTTGTCTTCCGAGAGCTTTTAAAACAATCTCAAAACCTTTTCTACCATCATCAGGGTCTGTAGTACTGAACAGCTCATCAAAACAGACAAGCTTGTTTTCGTTATTTATTATGCCTGGCTTCTTTAAAAGCTCTGATACGTAGCGCAACTCTTCCATGTAAGACGACGACTCCCCAGCCTTGTCAAACTTGTCCATGTAGCTTCCTGCTTCATGAAAAATACTCGCTTCATAGGATTTGGCTGCGGCAACTCCCAGGGTCTGGGCAAGAAAAATACTGTTCAAGGTAACAGCCCTCATAAGAGTGGATTTTCCGGATGCATTATTGCCTGATAGCAAAAGTCCCACTCCAGTAACCGGTTCTGTATTATACTCCAGCTCCTCGTTGTCTTTGAGATAACTCCCTGCACACCCAAGCTGCAATGTATTAGAAACAGCAGTACTGTTATCAAGCAAAGGATTCCAGAAGCCCACCATGGAAAGACAAGGCTCAGGCTCTGATCTGAATCGGGCAATAGTGACTTCATTAGCATTTTCAACAGCCTCAGAAGCATGCATACGAGCAGCTATCGCCAGAAACAAATCCATTTCCCCTACTTTAAAGATAACCTTGGCGAGAACGTCCTTTATCCTGATCAACTCTGTCGCATGTAATATCACAGCTTCTGCATTGCGACCCTTTACGACAGCTCCAGCAAGATTTTCTGTTGCTTCGAGAAAGCCAATAATTTCTTCAAACTCCTTTGTGGTGAAATGAATTTTTAACGCTTCAGGCAAACCATCTGATAGTTGCCAGTCAACCACTTGCTGCAGGTAACCAGAGACAGCACTTATATATTCTTTGAGCATTTGACCGCTCACTCTGCGCTGTCCAGCAAAATATTCTTCTAGCCTGGACTCAAGAAACCATATCCACTGGTTCAAGCTTATGCTGACTACAACTCCACCCCAACTGCATAATGACTGTGCTGAACAATAAGTCGGCTGTCTCAGTGCTGAAAGTATCAATGCCAGGTAACCAGAAAAAGTTAAAAAGTGCGTAGATATTGATAATATTCCACTGCCTACAGGATGGCTCCACAGCTGCTGAAAAAAACCCTGATTCATGTATGACTTTAACTCTTCCTGAACAACTTCTGAATTAAATAAGGAGTCCTGATAATAAATGTCAGCTAATTTTGGTTCCCACTGTCTGAGCCCTGATAGTTGTTTTTCTATTGATGAGTAATCCGGATTCGTAGCCAGTATTTGTTGTATTCTTTCCTGCCGGTTCTCAATAGTCGATACATCGGAAGTCGGCCACTTTGCCAGAACCATCAGCCGAAAGACCTGCCCTGCCAGCGTATAAGCCGGGAAAAGACGATTTAAAACCGTTGATTGCTTTTCTCCTTTTTCGCCAGCCGCTTTGGTGTCGATCAGGATTTCCTGATTCATTCGCACAGGATGGGTGGCTTCAGAAAAAAATGCATACAAAACAGGCACCAATGCAGCCAGAGCTTGCAATTCGTTATTCTTTTTAGCTTTTTTTTCTTCCTCTATCTTTGAACTTAAATTACCTTTATTTAGCTCGTAACGAAGAGGACTGACGTATTGATACTGTTCGATATCAACAGCATTAATGTCTTTTTTTTCATAGCGCTGACCTGAAAATGAAACGAAGAGTATACGGCTTATTTCCTCCTGAGTATAAGCCCATGCTTTTTTCAGAAAAATCAGTTGAGCTGTAAAAACAATCACAGTAAGGCAAAAGAAAATTCTCGCGGTACAACTTGATTTTTTCAAAATAACTTTACCAGAAAAGCGTCGCCATTCAACGAGAAACGTTTCTACTAAAAAACAATATTAAAATATTCATCTGTTAATCTGATACTTTCAAACATCAGAAATTTTACCCAAATAAACAGCAGAGTCTGTTGTTTTTTAGAATATTAAGATATAGACAACCTTGAAAAATATTCAAGGTTTTTTCACCCTCAGAACTAATAGCTCACCGTGATTCCTGCACTCTGCTACATCTGCCCAAGCTTATGAGACCTGAGGTTTTATTTTTCGTGGCGGAGTAGCCAGTGTTCAGACGGATGTGGACAGCGGGAGTTTAAAAACCAATAGGGTTGAAGACAAAAACACTACAGCTGACGTCAACAATAACACTCAGCCGGGGCTCTCCTTTACCTACATGCTGTCTGATAAGTTTGGCGTTGATTTGAGCTATACCGTTTTCTTCAGTGAAGATTTCAAAGGTTCCGCGGGTAACACCTGCAGCGATCTGGAATTAGACAGTTCATTGGGTCTGAGTGGACAACTGGGTTTTGACGATCAGCTGAACGAGCACTGGGCCGTCAATGCTGCCGTATGGTACATGGATATCAA
>NZ_JAHHPN010000454.1:0-1263 GCF_024606325.1 Endozoicomonas sp. ONNA1 | reverse complement strand
GCGCCCGGAAAAAATAACATCCATAACATGTCGATTAAAATACTCTCTCATATTATTTCTGTTCTCGCGCAGACCAATTATTAACTTGTTGGTTCTACAAGGTTCACGAGCACTATCAACCAGTTCCTGCCTGAATTTTACGAAAAAATTAAAGACAATACCGAACTCAGAAAAAAAGCCTCTTCCATCAAGAAGGGTTCGAAAAAATGGATATATCTCCTTCAACAATTTCTCGAACCTGATTTTATGCCAAAAGTTACCAAAAGGAACAATCTTTGGGGTAACATCATCCGGTACGTTTTCCTTTTTTTTAAGATAATCAACCAGCATATCCTCCCAACTGTAATGTATTCCAGGCCAACAAGCTTTCGCTTCCTCTGCTGCCCATTCGGAAAAAATAGCATTTAGAAAAGACTGTATCTCTTCAACCCGCTCGTGGCTCATGGTTTTAGCCGCCACGTATTTCTCGGGGCTCCTTTCAATAGTAAAACACCGATCATGAACCAGACCTTCCTGGCATAAAATAAAATCGATAAAAATCTCTGTTAATTCATCTCTTTGAACATCTTCATAACGTTCCCTTGCGATTTCTTTGTATATCAGTGAATGCGTGAGGTTTTCAATGGTCCTTCGGAAACGCTCAGCCACCTCCTCAGCGGTAAACGTCTCGCTGAGTCCGGCTAAATTTATGGCCTCACAATCATGAGAATTAACCCAGTGGGAAACTTTTCGCTCGGGAATCGTCTGATTGGCAATCTTATGACCGCAACCCGACACAATAGAGCCGAGCCCTCTTAGGTTCTCTGCCGATGCAAAGGATGTATCCTCAACCCGTAGCTTTCTTGAGAAACTTTTGAATACTTTTTGTTCTGAGTCAAAGCTTTCATCATTCTTTTCAGCAAGGTGGCTTTGATGAAATCCGTAACTATCTGTTTTGCTTTTGTTTATATTCATAAATCCCTCTATTGAACACATTTGATTTTTTTAAGCTATGTGTGCTTTAGACTGTTAATTTCTAAAAAAATTCCAGAACAATCGTTCATCTTTCCCAGCGCTGACCTGCTGCATGAGTCTGTTGATCCAGATGGAATGTGTTTTAGCAGAGGCGGAATGCCTGAAGGGAGAGTGGGGCAATCACCTCCACGCCAGCATCAAATCTGACTTAAAAGTCCATAACCTAAGGTCTGCATCCAGGCAGCCGCTGACGAAATATCCCTTACTTCGCCCCAAAAACAGCGATAATCCTCCGGATTCAGCCCTAAT
>NZ_JAHHPN010000453.1:0-3778 GCF_024606325.1 Endozoicomonas sp. ONNA1 | reverse complement strand
GACGTTGCCCGGAAATACACCAAAGTCCTGAAGGTGGGTAATGAGGGGGTCTTCAAGTTTACCCATAATCTTGCAGATGAAGCATTGGTCATCCAAGTCAGAAACGGCATGACCCATCAGGATTCAATTAAGGCTGTTCGAAGTCAATCGGGTGACATCCAACCACTTGAACCGACAACGAAAGTCGCCAGCCCCGAACATCTGGCTGGGGTACTAAAAGGAGCCCATGAAAGAGCAGGAAGCCTTGGCGAAGCTGATCACTATGTTGCCCTTGCCACCATGAAAGTAGGCAAAGTTGAAGTGAACGAGCGTACTTTTATGCGCCTTATTGCTGCAGGCGATAAGCTCCCTGAACTGCAGCGACTGGGTCAGTCGCTCTTTGTCAATGATGAGGCTCTTTTCGCACTAGCCACCTCTGCCTATACCCAGGTTTATCTTCTGGGAGAAGGTTTACAAAAGGTAGCCCTGAATACTCTCGTGCTCTGCCATCAGCCTGTTGGCTATGTAGTCCACGTCGAGGATGTCACACAGGCTTATCCTGTGCCTGAGGGTTATCCAAAACTGGAAGTGACTGAGGCTCCGGGGGAGATTATTGTTTTCCGTGGTCAGAAGCAGAATCTGGCCGATATTGCTTTTGTGGAGAGCCTCTATAACCCCTGGAAAAAATTTGGCGGTAATGATAATAAGCACATTGCACAGGTTAAAAAAGACAAGGTCAAAAGCTACCAGTACGTTATTCGAAGCAGACAGATGGCGCTACTGGAGGGGTTCTCTAATGAGCTAGCCCTACAACACCATGCTGAACTTTTACATGATAAACTGGTGATGCTTGCTTACTATGAATCTATTCAGCAGGCATTAACCACTGCTGCTTCATATGGAACCGATGAATTTGAACTCACAGCAGAACACATCGGAGCCGTGTTATCGGTCATCACGCCAGGCTGGATGTTGGTTCAATTCGAAAAACTCTTCAGTTTCAAACCCGCACTCAGAGATCTTCTGACAAGTCGGCATTTTTTTCAGAATGTTCAAAAAGGTACAGACGTTATCAGCAAACTGATGCAGCGCTTTGCTTTCGGAGAAGACACAACGTTTGTTAAAAAAGCCATTGGTAACATGGCCCGACAGCATCTTGAATTGGAAAACACGCTGGAAGAGCCGCAGGGATCCGAGGCCTTTCAACAATATCTTCAGCAACAGAACACCAGAAAAGATGCTGAAAAAGCAACTGAAATCAAAGACCGCTACGCTACCATTGCCGCACATTTAAACATTCAGAATTTTAATAGCAATGAAGATGTTGATGCTCAACAAGAAAGCCTGCTTGCAAAAATTAAAACAATGATTGCCCAAAAAGAACTCCACTCTCACAGAATTCGAACAATAAATGAACAACAGGATCTGAAAAATTCTGACATCATCACCGCACCAGGCCAGTCCAAAGCCATGCCTGAAGTACTTGAGACACTTCGGGCCATGGAAAGAGTTTTGGGAGATAAGAGTCACATCGATGAAAGGGACGATGTGTATTTCAATCGTCAGCTCGTTTCTGAAGACATACATCTATACGTCAGTGAAGCCAGACAGCGGGAAGAGGCACAGGTCTGGATCATACTGCAAATGCTGGAAGACAGACTCAGCATCAGTGTCAGAATCGGTGAAAGTGATAGCAAAGCAGCAAAACTGGCAAGGGTTCGTGCACGACTTGATAGCGGTGATGTTTCAAAGGACGAGTTGGCTGACATGCACAGACTCCTCCGCGTTGCAACTGACAGACTCGCTCCGGAGGGAAGCCCGATGCAGATGGACGTCTTGGTCTCTGGCATTCGTGATCTTCTCAACTTTTTAATCGAAGAATCGGATCAAAGAGCCAGGAAACGACAGACAAATCATCTTATCGCCCTGGAGGACGCACTGAATATCTCCCCTCATGAAAATCCCGCTGCTAAAGAAAGAGAAAAAATGTTCATAGCTAAACTGGCCAGTGATCTGCAGATAGGGTTTGCTGACGATGCCAATCTGTTTGACCAGCAGCATGCTCTAAGAGACCGAATTCAGGAATTAAAGGAAGAAGTAAACGAAACTTATGACGATGAGGGTGTCAAAAGAATCAGAAATAATCAAATTGCTGATCAACTCAACATTAAGAACTATAGATATCACGCCACTATAAACGAGCAAAACAGTCTAATTAAAGCAAAACTTGAAGACTTGGACGAAGAAGTGTTCAAAGCGGGTCAGCCTGAGGTTGATGAGCGTATTGCAGCCATTGAAAATGAGCTGGACAGGCAAATGCCTCGCCTTGGACCTAAACCCCGATTCGTCCTTGATCGTGATGTTGCCACGGCAAGACGAGCAATTAAAGAAGCTGAAAGTGAGCTGGCAGCCATTTATCGCAATCTGAAAAGGCTTCGAGGTACAAGCCTGGTATATGAAGGGAACCCTGACGACCTCCAGGATGTCTCAGATGAAGAAAGCATGGTTCTCAAGCAGGGAATGAAAGAAGTTCAGATCGAGTTGGGTCTGGCTTCAAGTGACGAGCAAACCACTGAAGAGCGAGTGAAGAACATCAGGCATTTCCTGCTGGAATGCAGTGCAGAAAAACGAGATAAAATCCTTGAGGAACTGAGAGTCAAATCAAGTCTGAACATCCATATGATAAATGACCTTGGTTCAGAGGAAGCATCTGATTACTTAATTGCCATTGCACGCTATGCAGATTCTGCTGGTCAGTACGAAGTCGGCGAAGCATTAGGTAGACTGCTTCATAGCAGGAAAAGGTACATTCAGATCACAGACTTCCTGCGTGAACACGACGATGCGCTTCTTGAAGCCATCGAAAAAGACGTGGGTCTTAAACCGGCCCCTGCTGACACCCATGAACAACGGCTTAATGCCCTGAGAAAGAGACAGGTAGAATATGGTGGGAATGATGGTTATGGTGGCACTGTCCGGCATCTGATTCAGGAACAGGCAGATCTGCAAGATGAGATTGAGTTCAGAAAAGCAGACATTGAGAGAATGAAGCGAGTCCTGAAGGCTGCAGAGCAAGCCGTCGAAAGTGACTCTGGTCCCTTCCAGTACACGCCGGAACAGGTAATGGTTCTGAGCACTATCAACAATTTCATGCAGCAGCACCCTCTCAAAAAACAAGCTCTGGAAGCCGCCATTGGCCTGAAAGAAGCGGCAAGAGAAGGCGGCAAGAAAGCACCGTTGCTTTCGACTTTCGATTTTAACAATGAATTTGCAGCGATTCGCATGCAGGCACTGGTCGGGGATAAACTGACGATTGAACAGGCCAGTCGGATGGTGGACGTTTTCAAGAGCCTGAAGATCTTCCCGGAATCCCCCCTCATGCCTATGCAAGATCGACCCTGGAGTGCTATCAAAAATGTCGAGGAACTGGCGGGTTGGGCCTTGTACTACGTGGAAACAGGAGCCCAACAATACGACGACGTCATTCGCGACATGGGCAAAACAGCCATTCACTTCGTCGAGCATGAACAAGGGGGCCTGAAAGACTTCCCGGAATACTTCGCCAGCCATTCTGCCAGTGGTAACAGGATAATCACTTTGCTCCGTGAAGGTCTGATCAGCAGGGTTGAACTTGAGCACTACATAAAGGCCGTCAGAGGTGTCGGTGTTTATACGGCAATGGGCGAATTTGAACTCTTTGTTGGCAGCAAGCACGGTGTCCGTTTGCCCCAGTTCAGGAGGGTTGTCCAGATGCTGTCCGATAAGGGTGCTGAGGAATTTATGCAGAGCGCCTTTATTC
>NZ_JAHHPN010000452.1:0-1237 GCF_024606325.1 Endozoicomonas sp. ONNA1 | reverse complement strand
AAACAGAGTCGAGAGATAATCCAGGGGCGCATAGAACTTTTTCCACTGAGTCCAGACGGTCTCTGAAAAGCCTTCTTCCAGTGGATGGCCATAAACAGCGTAGTTTGAAAGACTATTGATAACAGCGAAAACCAACGCAGGCGCAAAAGTGAGAAGGGCCTGGACATCCCGGTTGTCTGAGATTTTCTTCGAACTGACCAATATAAGCAAGGCTCCGACTCCACCCAGAACTGCGGCTGAGCCTCCGGTGAAGGTTACGACTACAAATCCAGCTCCTGCTCCTGCTCCTGCCAAGGCTCCGGCCCCGGCTCCGGCTATGGCAGTGACTATAGCTCCAGCTTTGGTTACAGCTCCTGCTATGGTTCCGGTTCCGCCTTTGGTTACGGCTGTGGGTACAAGTGCCGCTGCGCCTCCGGACCAACCTACGGCTGCGGCCAAGACTCCGCACGGTGTCTGTCCTTTGCCCGCATCAACTGTTAACAGTGATAAAACTCCCGAGAGGGTACCCACAATCAATGCGCTGAACACGGAAGCAAGCGTCGCTTTTACTGGACTATGGCCTTTATAGATCATGGCCTCATAACCGACAGTCCCCACGATAACCCCATTAATTAACGACAACATTGGGTATTGCCAAACCGCATACGATTCAGTTGAAATATCCCTTGCGCCCATTTTTCTCAGGATTAGCGCCGAAATAGCTCCCGTTCCAGTTCTTGATATCGCTTCTGACGCAAAGTAGGTCAACACTGCGACAGGTACGAGCTCCCTCGTTTTCGCAACAGCGGCATAACCTGCCATTCCGGCACCGATAAAATACTGGGGTTTCCACCACCACTGCTTCAGGGGCCAGGGAGACACATGCCCAGCCAGCGCCACTTCGGCGGTGGTCATCACGGGTGCCAGTTGCCAACAGAAATCCGTTTTCAACGCCTCCAGCTCCTTTGTATCCGATTCAGCCAGATCATAGGTTCTTGAAAGCCCGGAGAATATTCCCGCTGTTTTACAGACACCCCACCATACACCCAGATTGAGCAGGGTAGACAAAGAAACTCCAGCAATGCTTCCTGTCAACTCAAGCCCATTCGCCACCAGTGCAGTGTCATTAAAAGGCTCAAGAAAATCAAAATCATTTTGTGAGGTGGGGCTGGCCTGTGCCGTCGAATAAAGCAACCACAAAAATAACGGAAACAGGTTGAATAACTTTTTCATGGTGATTTCCCGGATACAGTGACTG
>NZ_JAHHPN010000451.1:0-1493 GCF_024606325.1 Endozoicomonas sp. ONNA1 | reverse complement strand
AAGCCGATTATTTATTTGAAAAACATGAAAGTTGAATCTGTCAGTTAAACAGAGTTGAGAGATAATCAAGGGGCGCATAGAACTTTTTCCACTGAGTCCAGGCGGTCTCTGAAAAGCTTTGTTCCAGTGGATAGCCATAAACAGCGTAGTTTGAAAGACTGTTGATAACAGCGAAAGTCAACGCAGGTACCAAAGTGACACCGGCTTTGGTACACAGGTGGTCTGAGGTGGACTTGGAACTGGCCAACATAAGCAAGGTTCCGACTCCGTACAGGGCTGTGGCTGTGAATCCGACTCCCAGTGTGATTCCGATTCCGCTTCCGATTCCGCTTCCGATTCCGACTACGATTCCAGCTCCAGCTCCGGCTAAGGCTCCGGATTGGGTTCCGATAAAAGATCCTAATCCTGCTCCTGAACCGACTCCTGACCCGACTCCTGAACCGGCACTTGATCCGATTTCTGCTCCGGCTAAGGCTCCGATTACACCTCCAAGTCCGACTCCGACCGCGGCTACGACTCCGGCTCCAACTACGGATCCGGATACGGCTCCGGATAAGATTCCAGCCAGAACTCCGGCTCCGGTTCCGGCTCCGATTCCAGCTCCGATTCCAGCTCCCGATACAGATCCAGCTACGCCTCCAGCCAGGGCTCCAGCCAGAACTCCGGCTCCGGTTCCGATTCCGATTCCGACTCCGACTCCGGCCTTTGTCTGTTCGTCCACATCCACTATTAGCTCTGAACTGATTCCCGAGAGAGCTCCCACAATCGCTGCACTGACAACAGCAGCAAGACTCGCTTTTGCTGGCCTGATGCCTTTATGGATCAAGGCTTCATAAGTGACAGCACCAACCATAACCCCATTAATCACAGACAATATTGCGTATTCCCCAGACACATACCTTTTAGTTGTAATATCTCTTACGAACCTCATTTTTCTTAGCATTGGTACCGAAATAGCGCTGGCTCCGGTTCTTGATAGCGCTTCTGAAGCAAGGTAAGTCAAGACTCCGACAGGTATGTGCTTCCTCGTTTCCGTCATAGAGCCATAAATGTCCATTCCTGCACCGGCAAAATAAAGGAGTTTCCACCAGTGCTGTTCCAGGGGCCAGGAAGACACATGCCCGGCCAGTGCCACTTCGGCGGTAGAGATCACGGGAGCCAGTTGCCAACAGAAATCCGTTTTCAACTCTTCCAGCTCCTTTGTATCCGATGCAGCCAGACCATAGGTTTCTGAAAGCCCGGTGACTATACCCGCTGTTTTACAGACACCCCACCATATACCCAGGTTGAGCAGGGTAGACACAGAGACTCCGGCAATGCCTCCCGCTAACTCAAGCCCGTTTGCCACCAGAGCGGTGTCATTAAAAGGCTTAATAAAATCAAAATCATTTTGTGAAGGGGGGCTGGCCCGTGTCGTCGAATAAAACAAACACAAAAGTAACGGAAACAGGTTGAATAACTTTTTCATGGTGATTTCCCGGATACAGTGACTG
>NZ_JAHHPN010000450.1:0-2370 GCF_024606325.1 Endozoicomonas sp. ONNA1 | reverse complement strand
GCGTTCTTTAAAGAATGTCACCATTATTACCAACGCACTGACGACAGAAGTACTAGGCGACGGTAATAAAGTAAATGGCCTGACCTATAAAGACCGCAATACAAACGACGAAATCAGTTTAGAGTTGGAAGGTATTTTTGTTCAGATTGGCTTGGTACCGAATACTGAATTCCTTAAAGAGGCAATGGAGTTAAACCCACGTGGTGAAATTGTAGTTGATAGTCGGGGCGAAACCTCCATCCCAGGTGTTTTTGCGGCCGGAGATGTGACAACTGCACCTTACAAGCAAATTATTATTGCTATGGGCAGCGGTGCCAACGCCTCACTGGGTGCTTTTGATTACCTGATCAGAAACAGTTTTGAAGGCGATACCGCTTTAGCTGCCTGATTGATTACGAATCAACCAAGTTAATCACTCTTCGCCAGGTCAGGCTTAAGTCTGACCGCCAACCTGAGACTTCCTGACCTGGCACTTTATTCTTCTCAAATGATAGAGTCATCGCCTCTGACGATGTGAGGGCTACCCTCAGGAATCGTTGATGCCTCCTGGTTGATGCCTCCTAATAGTACATATTTCATTTCCAGATACTCATCCAGACCATACTTTGATCCTTCCCGACCAATACCTGACTCCTTGATGCCTCCAAATGGGGCCACTTCTGTGGATAACACACCCTCATTGACAGCCACCATGCCATACTCCAGCGCTTCAGCTACCCTGAATACACGACTAAAGTCATTAGTATAAAAGTATGCAGCTAAACCATATTGGGTATCGTTAGCCATTCTGATCACGTCCTCTTCACACTGAAACCGGAAGACAGGGGCTATGGGGCCAAACACCTCTTCCTGATAGCACTTCATCTCCCTGGAGGCATCCGCCAGAACAGTAGGCTCATAGAACAGACCACCCAGACTATGAGAGCGGCCTCCTGTGAGCAGTCGGCCTTTTTTGGCTAATGCATCATCAACAATACTCCTGATCCTCAGCAGTGCAGCCTCATTGATTAAAGGCCCCTGATTGAAGTCGCCATCAATTGCAGGACCCACTGTAAGTCTGGAAACCGCTTCGGAAAACTTCTCGACAAACTCGTCATAGACACCACCCTGAACAAACAGACGATTCATACAAACACAGGTCTGACCTGAGTTCCGATACTTGGAGGCTATCGCACCCTGAACCGCCTGATCGACATTGGCATCATCAAAAACAATGAAAGGCGCATTGCCACCCAGCTCCAGTGAGATTTTTTTAACCGAGCCCGCACATTGCTTCATTAATAGTTTGCCTACAGCAGTCGATCCAGTAAACGACAGTTTTTTTATGACAGGACTGCCCGTTAACTCAGCACCGATTTCTTTGGCATCACCTGTGACAATATTAATAACACCTGCAGGAATACCCGCTCGTTCTGCCAGTTCTACCAGGGCAAGAGCCGACAGAGGCGTCAGCTCCGAAGGCTTGATAATAATGGTACAGCCTGCTGCCAGGGCAGGAGCTACTTTTCGAGCGATCATGGCATTGGGGAAATTCCAGGGCGTTATTGCAGCAACCACGCCGACCGGTTCCCGTGTGACCAGCACTCTCTGGCTGCTTTTGGTAGCAGGAATCAGATCACCATAAGCTCGTTTAGCTTCTTCGGCGTACCACTCTATGAAAGAAGCACCATACCTCACTTCGCCCCTGGACTCTGACAACGGTTTGCCCTGTTCAGTGGTCATCAGCATGGCCAGATCTTCCTGATTATCCTGAATCAAGGTGTACCACTTGCGGAGTAAACCAGAACGTTCTGCTGCTGTTTTTGCTCGCCATCCTATAAAGGCTTCTTCTGCTGCTTTGATTGCGTTAAGAACATCTGAAGCCGCCAGCATGGGGATATGGGCAATCACCTTACCTGTAGCCGGGTTTTGAACGGGAAGCGTTTCTATGGCGCTGACCCACTTACCATTGATGTAGGCCTGCTGTTTGAAAAGACCGGAGTCGTTCAGTTTCATGGAGAACCCCTTGATAGTGCACGGCTTCAATGAACGAAGAGGCCTGGAGGTTGTTCACAACCTTAAAGTGTTTTGACACCCATGATCTTGAAAATCGAACAGGTCATAGCTGGCACGTTTTACATGCTGGGCATAGGCCATATCAAAAGCGTTCTGAACATCGGCTTCCAAATCGTTCCCGGCGATTTTGTCACATGAACAAGTCTCTCACTACCGTCGATGTGGGCCGCTCAGGGATATTTCTTTTGATGAACTGGAAAATCCGAATGCACTGGAAGGCAGGATGTCTGAGAACTGCTACTGTTTTTCTTTTTTCCACAAAACAAAAACCCCAGCCGATCACTCAACTGGGGTTTTGCTTTATTCAATGCCTGG
>NZ_JAHHPN010000449.1:0-24870 GCF_024606325.1 Endozoicomonas sp. ONNA1 | reverse complement strand
TGAGCTCAATAACCACCTGCAGGGTGGGGACGGTGAAGATACTTTCGTGGGCGGCGATGGCAGTGATGTTTTCGATGGTGGCACTGGTTCAGAAAGCGATACGGCTGACTATTCCACAGTAACCGGCAATATTGTTGTTGATCTGGAAAATGATACGGCCAGCAATGATGGTTTCAATAACACCGATACTCTAACCAGTATTGAGAATGTGCTGGGCGGCTTTGGTGACGATGTTATTACCGCCGGTGTGAGTAATGAAAGTAATGTGCTCCGGGGAAATGCCGGTGACGATCAACTGTCCGGTGGCGCAGGCATCGATATTCTCGAAGGCGGTGATGGTGATGACACACTCATTGGTGGCTCTGGAGCCGATCAGCTGACTGGCGGTGATGGCAATGAAACCCACGGTGACACGGTTGATTACAGTGCCGCTACCATCGGCCTTCAGGTTGATCTGGCCAACGGCGTGGTGGCCAATGATGGCACTGGCAGCCAGGACACTCTTTCAGGCATTGAAAATGTCATAGGCGGCTCCAGCAATGACCAGCTAACGGGCAACACGGATGCTAACACGCTGACGGGTAATGCCGGTGACGATGTTCTCGATGGTGGTGGGGGCGAAGACACCCTGCTGGGAGGGGACGGTGATGACCGGCTCACCGGCGGGAGCGGTAATGACACTCTCAATGGCGGTCTCCAGACAACGAACGGAGATACCGCCGATTACAGTGCCGACTCAACCGATCTGAATGCAGATTTGGATACCGGTATTGCCAGCAGTACGCTCAGCGGCACTGACACACTGGTGGGTATTGAGAATATCACTGGCGGCAGCGGTGATGACCGCCTGCTGGGGGACAGTGCCAATAACCAGCTAATGGGTGGTGCCGGGGATGATGCACTCACAGGCAGGGGGGGCAGCAACACTCTGGACGGTGGCGCTGGGAGCGATACCGCTGACTATTCCGGCAGCACCGGTATCGTGACGGTTGCCCTGGATGGCTCATTGACCCATACCAACGGCATTGATGCCGGCACCGATACCCTGATTAATATTGAGAATGTCACGGGTGGCAGCAACAACGACAGGCTGGTAGGTGATAGTGGTGACAACGTACTCAGCGGTAATGGGGGTGACGACCTGCTGCGTGGTGGTGCCGGTAATGACACTTTCTATGGAGAGACAGAAGCTGCGGGCGTAAATCCGGGCAGTCAGGACACGGATACCGTCAGCTATTCACTGGCAGCGGCAGGAGTCACTGTTGATCTCTCTGCCAATGCAGCCAGTGATGATGGCGACGGTGGCAGTGACCAGTTGTATGGCATTGAGAATATTATTGGCAGTGCTGCTCAGGATACGATCAGTGGTGATGCCCAAGACAACGAACTTAAAGGTGAAGGAGGCAATGACATCCTGGCTGGCGGCCGCGGCAGCGATACCCTTGATGGTGGTGCCGACACAGACACGGCGGACTACAGCACAGCTATTGGTTCGGTCAATGCCAACCTTTCCTCCGGCACCCCTCAGGCGACAGTCAGTGGCGACACGGACACACTGATCAGCATTGAAAACCTGCGTGGCAGTGATCACGCCGATACCTTAACCGGCGATAACAACGCCAATGATCTTCATGGCGGTCAGGCCGACGATATCCTGTCCGGCAATGACGGCGCTGACCGACTCTATGGTGAAAGCGGCGATGACATTCTGGTCGGTGGCGATGGTGTGGATACTCTCGATGGTGGCAGTCATAGTGCAGCCGGTGATACGGCTGACTATAGTGCCCGTAACACGGCGGTAACCATCAACCTTGATAACCAATCTCAGAACGATGATGGCAGCGGTGCTCAGGACACTCTGGTGGACATAGAGAACGTCACCGGAGGGAGTGTCGGTGATACGCTCACGGGCGATGCAGGCGACAATGTTCTATCCGGCAGTGGCGGCGATGACATCCTCAGTGGCGGTGCAGGCGCCGACACGCTCCAGGGTGACGACGGCAATGACACCCTCTCTGGCGGTACCGGGGCAGACAATTTCGAGGGTGGTTCGGACGTCGATACGGTCACTTATGCCGGTATCTCCGTTGGTGTCACCGCCAACCTGCGGACTGGCCTCGGCAACGACGGCAGCGGTGGCAGTGACACCTACAGCAATGTCGAGAACCTGATCGGCGGCAGTGGTGACGACACCCTGACCGGCACTGACAGTACCACTCAGGGCAACGAACTCTCTGGCGGAGCCGGTGACGACACGCTGACCGGCGGTGCCGGTAATGACACTCTGGATGGTGGCAGTCATGGTGCCGACGGCGATACGGTGGTCTTTACCGATGGCACCAACGGTGTCACAGCCAGTCTGGCTAATGGTCTGGCTACTGACAGCGAAGGTGGTCAGGACGTTCTGCAGAACATTGAAAACCTGACCGGTACCAACAAAGATGACAGTCTCACCGGTGATGCTGGAAACAACGTTCTTTCGGGTAATGCCGGTGCGGATACGCTGCTCGGTAATGGCGGTGATGACACCCTCAATGGCGGTAATGACAATGATATCCTGATGGGCGGGGCTGGGGCAGATACCCTCAATGGTGGAGCGGGCAGCGACACTGCAGATTACAGTGACAACACCAGCATTGTCACGGTTAATCTGTCACTGGCGAATAACAAGGTGACTGAAGGCGGAATCAATACCGACACTCTGAACGACATCGAAAATGTCACCGGCGGTTCCGGTGATGACATCCTGACGGGTGACAATAACGCCAATGCATTGACCGGTGGCGACGGTGACGACCTGCTGGTGGGTGGCCGTGATAATGATCAGCTGGCAGGCGGTGATGGTATAGACACCGTGGATTACAGCACCAGTAATCAGGCTGTTACCGTGGATCTGGACGGTGGCACTGCCTCCGATGGTTTTGGTGACACTGATACATTGAGTGGCATTGAAAACGTGGTTGGCAGTGACCATAACGACAGCCTGACCGGAAATAACGATGATAATGAGCTGTCTGGTGGTCTGGGCAACGACACCCTTGCGGGTGGGCAAGGCAATGATACCCTCCGGGGAGGCAGCGGTGAGAACACCGCTGACTACACCGGCGCGGCAGCAGCCGTTACTGCCAACCTGACGAGCGGTACCGCGACAGATGACGGTGATGGCGGCCAGGATTCCTTCCATGATATCGATAATATTCGCGGCAGCAGCCATGACGACCTGATCATCGGCGATGGCAACGCCAATACACTTTATGGCGATGCAGGGGATGACACCCTGACAGGACGGGCAGGCAATGACCGTCTGGAAGGTGGTGCCAATACGGCGGTAGGTGATACTGCCGACTACTCGCTGGCGGCCAGTGCGGTCACCGTCGATTTGTCTATCAGCAAGGCGACGGATGATGGTGATGGCGGTGGTCAGGATGACCTGATCGGAATAGAGAATGTCACTGGCAGCAGCGGCAATGATCTGCTGACAGGCGATACGGCTGCCAACAGGCTGCGGGGCGGTGATGGTGACGACAGCCTGACAGGCGGACAGGGTGATGATTCCCTTGAAGGCGGTGACGGCTCCGATACGCTGGTAGGAGGGGAAGGCGCTGACACCATCGACGGCGGCACGGGTGTGGACACGCTCAGTTACGCCTCTGACCAGGATGCTAACAGTGACGGTATTGGTGTGGTTGTCGATCTCTCTGCTACCCAGGCCAGCGATGGCAGTGGTTTTACCGATACCGTCACCAACGTAGAGAACGTCATCGGCAGTGACTTTAAAGATACCCTGACCGGCGATGCCAATGCTAATACCCTCTCTGGCGGCCTTGGCGATGATACCCTGGCCGGTGGTGCCGGTGCCGATACGCTGGACGGCGGTGGCGAGGGCAGTGACGGCGATACCGCAGATTACACCGGTGCATCGGGATTTGTTACAGCAGACCTCTCTGGCGCAAGTGATACGGCCATTGTCGATGGTGATGCCACTGATACCCTGATCAGCATTGAAAATATCACCGGCAGCCAGTTTGCCGACACACTGACCGGTGATGACAACGCCAATAACCTGCTAGGTCAAGGCGGTGATGACACCCTTAATGGAGGACGGGGAGAGGACGTACTGGCCGGTGGTGCCGACAACGACACACTGGACGGGGGACAGGATGCTGACACCCTCAGGGGCGAGGCGGGTGAGGACACCCTGATTGGCGGTGAGGGTGACGATATACTGGAAGGCGGTGACGATGCAGACCGCCTCGAAGGTGGTCTGGGTGCTGACCAGTTAAAAGGTGGCGCTGGCATTGATACCGCCGTATACAGCAATGATGCCAGTAGCATTACCGTGAATCTTGCCGACGCTACGCCCAACGCCACCGACGGTTCAGGAGCTACGGATACGCTGAACAGCATCGAGAATATTGTCGGCAGTGCCAATGGTGACAGCATTACCGGCGACAGTCAGGTCAACGTGCTAGAGGGTGGCGGTGGTGACGATACGCTGCTTGGTGGCGATGGCGACGATACCCTTCAGGGAGGCAATGATGCCGACACGCTCTATGGTGATGCCGGTGATGACACTCTGCAAGGCGGCGATGGCGACGATACCCTTGATGGCGGCCTCGGCAGTGACAGCCTCGATGGCGGCAGTGGTAATGACACCGTTGATTACAGCCTGACGTCTGCCGGTGTGGTGGCGGATATATCCGGTAATGTCGATACCGTCACCATTGGCAGCGACACCGATACCCTGACCAGCATTGAGAATATTAACGGCAGCAATCACAACGACACGCTGACGGGTGATGGTGATGCCAATATCCTGCGGGGCAATGACGGCGACGATACCCTGAGTGGCAATGCCGGCGCTGACCAGTTGTTCGGTAACGATGGTGATGACACCCTGATCGGCGGCAGCGGCAGTGACACTCTCAATGGCGGTGCCAACGGTGAAACCAACGGTGACACGGCAGATTACAGCAACCATAGCCGTGCGGTAACGGTTGACCTGGACAGCGGCACCGCCACCGATGGGACAGGGGATTCAGACACCCTTATCGACATTGAAAACATCACAGGCAGCGGGCTGGGTGATACCCTCACCGGCGATACTCACAACAATCTCATAGCAGGCGGCGATGGTAATGATACACTCCAGGGCAATAGCGGTAATGACGACCTTCAGGGGGGCAGCGGCGATGACACCCTGACGGGTGGCCTCGGCAGCGATACCCTTGATGGTGGCACCGACACCGACACTGCGGACTACAGCACGGCTGTTGGCTCCGTTAATGCCAACCTTTCTGGTACGCCTCAGGCAGCAGTGAGTGGCGACGCCACAGACACACTGGTCAGCATTGAAAACCTCCGTGGCAGTAATCACGCCGATACCTTAACCGGCGATAACAACGCCAATGATCTTTATGGCGGTCAGGACAACGATACTCTGAGCGGTAATGGCGGTGTTGACCGGCTCTATGGTGAAGGCGGTGATGACATCCTGGTCGGTGGCGACGGTGCGGATACTCTCGATGGCGGCAGTAATAATGCAACCGGTGATACGGCGAATTACAGCGCCCGTAACACGGCGGTAACCATCAACCTTCAAAACCAGTCCCAGAACGATGACGGCAGCGGTGCCCGGGACACTCTGGTAAACATAGAGAACGTCACCGGGGGCAGCGCTGGCGATTTACTCACAGGCGATGGCGGAAACAATGTGCTGACCGGCGGCGGCGGCGATGACATCCTGATCGGTGGTGGCGGTCAGGATCGGCTGGTCGGCAGTGGCGGTTCTGATGTCGATACGGTGGATTACAGCGGCGCTGCCGGTGCGGTGGTCGCTGACCTGTCCAACACGGCAGCGACTGATGACGGTGATGGCAGTTATGATGCATTGATTGATATTGAAAACCTGATCGGTAGCGCCAGCGGAGATTCCCTGACCGGTGACGTTGAGGCCAACACGCTTGCAGGCGGTGCCGGTGATGACACGCTCAAGGGCATGGCTGGCAACGATATTCTGGAAGGGGGTGCGGATAACGACACCCTCGGTGGCGGTGCCGGCACTGACACCCTCAGGGGTGGTGCGGGTACCGATACGGCAGATTACAGCGATGCCCGGTTCGGAGTAACGGTAGATCTTTCCGCAGCCCTGAATCAGGCTTCTGACGACGGCGAGTCCTCCAGCGATACTCTGGACAGCATTGAGAATGTTACCGGCAGCCTCAATAACGACACGCTGACGGGTGATAACCAGAACAACACGCTAAGCGGATTGGCTGGCGACGATATCCTGTCTGGTGGAGGAGGGGCAGATACCCTCGAAGGCGGCGATAACGACGATACCCTGCGTGGTAATAGCGGCAACGACACGCTGGAAGGAGGCACTGGCAGCGATACCGCTGATTACAGTGGTGTTACCGGCGTTGTCACCGCCAGTCTGTCAAATAAGCTGGTCTCCAGCGATGGCGACGGTGGCCAGGATTCTCTGGACAGTATTGAGAACCTGATTGGCGGCACCCTCGGCGACACGCTGACGGGTGACAGCCTGAATAACCGGCTGGAAGGTCGTGAAGGAAACGATGTTCTCAAGGGTGGCCTGGGTGATGATGACCTGATCGGTGGCGATGGCACGGCTGACCGGGCCGATTATGATGATGCCTCGGCTGGCGTCACCGTCGACCTGACCGCAGGCACTGCATCGGGTGCCAATGGTAATGACACTCTGAATAGCATTGAGGACATCAGGGGCAGTAACCACGATGACACCCTGACCGGCGACAGCGCAGCCAATGTTATCGAGGGGCTGGATGGCATCGACACCCTCCGCGGTGAAGGCGCAGACGATACACTCTATGGTGGTAACCAGAACGATACTCTTTACGGCGGTGATGGCAGCGACACCCTTCGCGGCGAGGATGACAATGACACCATCAGCGGCGGAGCCGGAAACGATGACCTGGATGGAGGCACTGGTTTTGACACACTGGATTACACCGACCACACCAATGACCTGACCGTAAACCTCAACAATGCCTCGGTTAACGCTGGCTCGAACAATGTCGACACCATCAGCAATTTTGAAGCAGTCAGTTCCGGCAGCGGTAACGATGTTCTGACCGGGACAGCGGCTGCCAACACCCTCAGGGGGAATGCCGGCGACGATACTTTGACCGGTGGTGATGGTGTCGATACCCTCGAAGGCGGAGCCGGTAATGACGTGTTTATTGAAGGAGGCGGTAGCGACATTATCGATGGCGGTGATGATATTGATACCGTCGATTACAGCAACCTGGGGGCAGGTCAGACCGTTCTGGCAACGCTGGTTGTGGGAGGGGACGGCTCGGCTGTGTCCGGATCTGATACCGATACACTCCGTAATATTGAGAACCTCATTGGTTCTGATGGTGCCGACAGCCTGACAGGGAGCAGCGCAGATAACGCGCTTTCCGGTGGTTCGGGTAACGATACACTGAACGGTGCTGCAGGCAATGACACGCTTGATGGCGGTGATGATACCGACACCGTTGATTATTCCGCAAACACCAGTAGCCAGGCCATTGTCGTTGATCTGGCTAATCAGGCTACGAACAATGATGGTCTGGGTGGTAGCGATACCCTGAGTAATATCGAGATTATCCGGCTTGGTGCAGGCAATGACCAGGCTACAGGCGATAGCAATAACAATGAATTTTATGGCAATGACGGTACCGACACCCTCAGTGGGGCAGACGGTGATGACAAACTTTATGGTGGCAATCAGGATGACATCCTGCAAGGTGGTGCAGGAACCGACTTGCTGGACGGTGGTGCAGGCACTGACACCGTGGATTACACCGATGCCTCCGCGGCTGTTGAAGTGGATCTCACCACAAACCGGGCGAAAGAGCTGGGTGCCCTCACAGACACGCTGAATAATATCGAAAATATCTTGTCCGGTGATCACAATGACACTCTGATCGGCGATGGTGGCGTCAACCGCATTGAAGGAGGGCTGGGTGATGACACTATTACGGGCAATGCCGGTAACGACCAGCTGTTCGGTGGTGACGGAGCGGATACCTTCATCGAAGGTGCAGGCAGCGATGCCATTGATGGCGGTGCGGGGTCTGATACGGTGGATTACAGCTCGGTATCAGGTGCTGAACTGACCGTTGATCTTGATGGTGGTTCGGGTTCGGGGACTGCCACTTTCAGTGGTGGTAATTCAGATGTTGATAATCTGGTTGATATTGAAAATATCGTCGGAACTAACAATAACGATACCATCACCGGAAGCAGTCAAGTGAATGAGCTGGATGGCGGCGATGGTGATGACCGGCTGGTGGGTGAGGCTGGCAATGATACCTTAAGAGGCGGTAATGGCACGGATACCGCCGACTACAGCTACCAGACCAACAATGTCCTGATTAATCTGGCAGACGATACCAATAATGATGATGGCCATGGTGATCGGGATAGCCTTTTTGATATTGAGAATGTCGTCAGTGGCTCCGGTAATGACACCCTGACCGGTGATTCTGCCGATAATACCCTTGATGGGGGTACGGGCGACGATACTCTGTCGGGTGGTTCTGGCGACGACACCCTGAATGGTAATGGCGGCATTGATACCGCTGATTACCGGGATGCTGTATCCGGCCTGACCATTGACCTTTCTACCAGCGCCCCGATCAACGACACCCTGGGTGGTCAGGACACTCTCCAGTCCATTGAAAACCTGATGGGCGGTAACCATGCCGATACGCTGACCGGCAACCACCTCGCCAATGCCCTCTGGGGGGGCGACCAGGATGACACCCTCAATGGACTCGACGGTACCGACACTCTGGAAGGTCAGGAGGGTAATGATACCCTGGATGGCGGAGATCTTGACGATACCCTCAAAGGTGGTAATGGCGACGATATTCTGATCGGTGGCTCAGGTAATGACGACCTGCAGGGTGATGCCGGTATTGATACCGCAGATTACAGTGCCCAGACTCAGTCCGTCACCATCAACCTGCTTGATCAGTCACAAAACAACGATGGCCAAACAGGCCAGGATACCCTCACGGGTATCGAAAACCTTTCCGGCGGCAGTAACAACGACACGCTAACCGGCGACAATGCCGACAATACGATTCGTGGCAATGGTGGCAACGATACCCTCAGTGGCAGTGGCGGCGATGATCAGCTCGTGGGGGATGCGGGTGATGATACTCTGCAGGGCGGCGCTGGCAATGACACCCTCGATGGCGGCCAGGGCACTGATACGGCAGATTACACAGGGCATGGCAGCGCAGTCACGGCAACACTGACCGATGGTGGCGCTGGTAGTGGCACAGCCACTGATGCCGCCACCAGCGACACGGATACTTTGGCAGGCATCGAAAACCTCGCCGGCAGTAGTAACGATGACAGGTTAACCGGTAATGACCTTGCCAACATCCTTCATGGTGGTGACGGTGCGGATACCCTGGTCGGTGGTGACGGTGCGGATACCCTGCGTGGTGGCGATGACGCAACCGACAATAGCCTGAGTGATACCGCCGACTACAGCGCCGCCTCCGGAGCCCTGACCATTGACCTGGCCAATAAAGAAGCCACCAATGATGGCTACGGCAACCGTGATGTGGTGATCGATATCGAAAATGTGGTTGGCACTGCTCACAATGATTCTATTCGGGGGGATGGTGCAAACAACCATCTGACCGGCGGTGATGGCAACGATACGTTTTATGGTGCGGGAGGGGTAGATACGTTTATCGGCGGTGCTGGCATCGATACCGCCGATTACGGCGATGCTGCCAGTGCTATCAATGTAAACCTGCTTAGCGGCGCAGCCAGCAACGATGGTGATGGTGCCAATGACACACTCACAGGCATTGAGAATGTCATTGGCTCAGGCAACGATGACACCATCGAGGGTGATGCTCAAGCGAACCAACTGGAAGGTGGCAATGGTGCCGATACCCTGACCGGCGGCGATGGCGATGACGTGTTGCTGGGGCAGGACGGTGACGACATTCTTGAAGGGGGCCTTGGTGCTGACACACTCGATGGTGGGCTGGGTAATGACCGGGTGGATTACAGCACCTTCGCCGGAGCGCTGACTATTGACCGTTCAGGAGGCGGAAGTAGTTTTCAGGTCGATCTCGGCGGTGGCAATGTCGATACCCTGATCGACATTGAAGACCTGGTGCTGGGTGCGGGTGACGACCATATCATCGGTGATAACACGGCTAACCGTTATGACGGCGGAATCGGTAATGACACTCTGGAAGGCAGGGGTGGCAACGATACCCTGAACGGTGATGAAGGGGATGACACCATTAAGGGTGGTAGTGGCAGTGATATCCTGGATGGTGGCGAAAACGCCAATGATAACGACACCCTGGATTATTCTGACAATACCACAGGCCTGACGGTGGACCTGGGTTCATCTTCGGTGGTGGATGGGGCCGATACTGACACCATTGCCAATTTTGAGTCTGTGATGGGTGGTTCCGGTAATGACACCCTGACAGGTACTGCTGAAGTCAATATTCTGGATGGCCAGGGCGGAGATGACACCCTTTACGGCAAGGCCGGTGCCGATACCCTGAGGGGCGGAACCCACGGCAGTAACGGTGATACCGCTGATTACAGTGCCCATGGCAGCGCAGTCACTGTCACGCTGACTGCCAACGGTAACGGAACGGCTAATGATGGCACCGATACCGATACTCTGGAAGGCATAGAGAACATCAGCGGCACGGCTCATGACGATACCCTGACCGGTGATAACAATGCCAATACCCTGAGAGGTAATGGTGGTGTTGACACCATTAATGGCGGTGCCGGTACAGACAGCCTCTACGGCGATGCTGGCAATGACACTCTGAATGGCGATGCCGGGAATGACACTCTCTATGGTGGCACCGGTAACGATACCCTGGATGGAGGCAGTGATTCCGATACGGTCGACTACAGCGGCAAGGGGGCGATCACTGTTGATATGAATCTGGCTAGTAATCAGGTGAGTAATGACGGTGAAAGTGGTCAGGACACGCTGCTTAATATTGAAACTATTATCGGTACTGCCAACAACGACACCATGACCGGTAATACCGACAGTCACCGGTTTGAAGGGGGCGGCGGTGATGACACGCTCTCTGGCGGTGGTGGTGATGATGACATCGAGGGTAATGCGGACAATGACATCCTGACGGGGGGTCAGGGTGAGGATTTCCTCAAGGGTGGCACGGGTCAGGATAGCCTTTCAGGTGGCACAGAGAATGACACGCTCTGGGGCGAAGACGGTGATGACACTCTTGATGGGGACGCCGGTGACGACACTCTTGATGGGGGCACCGGTGAGGACACTCTTGATGGAGGTGCCGGTGACGACACCATCGACGGCGGGGCAGGAACCGACACCCTGCTGTTAACCGGAGCCACACAAGCGGTCAATATTGATCTTCAGGCAGGTAGCGCAAGCAACGATGGTTACGGTACCAGCGATTCCAGTATTACCAATATCGAGAATGTCACGCTGGGCGCTAACGGTGGTGTTGTCACGGGCAGTGCTGATGTCAATGTGCTGACCGGGAGCACTGGCGTCGATCAGTTCCATGGCGGTGGCGGCAACGACAGGCTGGAGGGTCATGACAACAATGACCTGCTTTATGGAGATGCCGGTCAGGACACGCTCTATGGTGGAGCCGGGACAGACACCCTTGAAGGGGGATCGGACAATGACACCCTCTATGGCGAGGCAGACGACGATACGTTGCGTGGCGATGCCGGTCAGGACCAGCTCTTTGGCGGTGATGGCAATGATACCCTGGAGGGCGGAGATGACGACGATACCCTGGAAGGTGGTGCCAATGACGACACTCTCCACGGCGGTAACCATAACGATACATTGCGTGGCGATGCCGGTGCCGACACGCTCAACGGTGATGCTGGTGATGACGTGCTTGAGGGAGGGGATGGCATTGATACCCTCAATGGCGGCGATGATGACGATACCCTGCGAGGTGGCGCGGAAGGCGACACGCTGAACGGTGGTTCCGGCAATGATACGCTGGTTGGCGGTGCCGGTAATGACAATCTCGACGGCGGTGCAGGCACCGGGGACTGGGCGGATTACAGCGGCGCTATTGGCAGTGTTACCGCTGACCTTAGTGATCTGGTGGGGACGAATGCTGCGGATGGTGAAGGTTCCAACGACACCCTCAGCAATATTGAAAATATCCGTGGCAGTGCCCAATCTGACAACCTGACAGGGGATGCCAACGCGAATCATCTGGTGGGTAATGACAATGATGACACCTTGTCCGGTGGTGATGGTGCGGACCATCTGGAAGGCGGTGATGGCAATGATTATCTGACGGGGGGTGCCGGTGCCGACACACTGGATGGCGGTGAACAGGCCGGTGACAATGATACCGTTGACTATGCCAGTGAGAGTTCGGCAGTTACCGTTGACCTGTCCAATGTTTCACAAACGGCAAGCGTCGGCGGGGTCACTGACACCCTGTCCGGTATTGAAAGTGTGGTCGGGGGCAGTGGTGACGACATTTTCACCGGTAACGGTGACGACAATACATTGCAAGGTAATGCCGGTCAGGACCGGATTGACGGCGGTGCCGGTGACGACACGCTTCAAGGTGGTGATGACAATGACACCCTGAATGGTGGTCAGGGCGACGACACTATTGATGGCGGCAGTGGTAATAATGACCTGCTTGACCTGAGTACAGCGACCCACGCCATTGACCTTAACCTTGGTGACGGAAAAGCCACTCAGGATGGTTACGGTTCATCCGACAGTAGCATCACCGGAATTGAAGACGTTACCGGGGGCGGTCAGGCCGATGATATTACCGGCAGTTCCCTGGCCAATATCCTGCGTGGAGGGGGAGACGATGACCTGCTGAAAGGCGGTTTTGGCAACGATACTCTCTACGGTGACAGTGGTGCGGACACACTGCAAGGCAACGCCGGTGACGATGAAATATACGGTGGCACCGGTAATGATACCGTCAGTTACGCTGACGGTGGCGCGGTGAATGTCAACCTGACCACCGGCGTAGCCACCGGCAATGGCACCGATAACCTCTACGAGATCGAAAATATTACCGGCAGTTTCTCCGACGATACGCTGACAGGTGACAGTGGTGATAATACCCTCGATGGCAGCTCGGGCGACGACACGCTGATCGGTGGTGCCGGTAATGACGTGCTGGAGGGAGGGGCTCACAGCAGTCTGGGTGATACGGTGGATTACAGTGGCGCTACCAATGGCGTGACCGTCAACCTGACAAGCGAGACAGGCAGCAGCGTCGATCAGGGCACTGATACCCTGAGGAATATTGAAAATATTATTGGCAGTAATCATAACGACGCTCTAACCGGCAGCAGTGTCAGCAATTCGATCAATGCCGGTGCCGGCGCAGACACTATTTATGGCTCTGATGGCGACGACACTCTTGATGGCGGCAGCAGCAGCGACACGGTGGATTACAACACGTCCCATTTCAACAGCTCTGGCAATGGTTTGACCGTTACCCTGAGGGACTCTTCTGACGGCAGTGCGGTTCATGGCAGTGATACCGACACACTCAAAAATATTGAAAATGTCACTGGCTCCAGCAACAACGATACCCTGATCGGAGACACTGGCAATAACACCCTCAATGGTATGGCTGGCGACGATACTCTGGAAAGTGGTACAGGGACAGACACCCTGGATGGCGGCACAGGTTCTGATACGGCGGATTACAGTAACCACACTAATTCCGGTATCACCGTTGTGCTCAATGGCAGCGGTAACGGTACCGTCAATGACGGCACGTCTACAGACACACTTCGCAATATCGAAAACATTATTGCCACAGACGGCATGGACACCATCACGGGTGATAATGAGGACAATAACATCAGTGCCGGTGATCAGAACGACACAATCCACTCAAGCAATGGTTCCGATATCCTGGATGGTGGCAGCGGCACTGATACTCTCAACTACAGTACCAACAGCAGTGGCGTGACCGTCACTCTGGCTGGTGCGTCTGATGGCTCGGTAGCCAAGGGTGGTAATACCGATACTGTCCGTAATGTGGAAAATGTCGTCGGTAGTGCTTTTATCGATACCATGACCGGTGACAGCAACATCAATAGTCTCAGTGGCATGGGTGGCAACGATACATTCCACGGCAGCGGTGGCAACGATATTCTGGATGGCGGTACAGATATCGATACCGTGGATTACTCTGCGTACACTGCCACTGTCAACGTGACTCTGGCCGAAACCGGCAACGATGGTACAGCCACCACGTCTGCAGGCACGGACACCCTTCGCGAGATCGAAAATATTATTGGCGGCAGCGGCGATGATACGCTCATCGGTAACAGTGCCATCAATGACCTCAAAGGTGGAGCCGGTAATGATACGCTTCGTGGTGGTGCCGGTGCCGACACACTGGATGGCGGGGCGGGTGAAGACACCGTTGATTACAGTCAAGATTCAGGGACGGTTATTGTTGATTTGTCAGGAGACTACGCCATTGATGGTGGCGGCGGAAACGATACGCTGACAGATATCGAAAATATTATCGGTTCTGACCATTTATCAGGCGACCAGTTATACGGTAACGCGTCAGCCAACACCATCAACGGGGGTGCCGGAGGCGACACTATTTGGGGGGGTTCCGGTGCTGACACCATCAACGGTGGAGATGGCAACGACGACATTAACGGTAACCAGGACGATGACATCATCACCGGTGGCGACGGAGATGACATCATCCACGGTGGCTTCGGAAACGATAAATTGGATGGCGGTGCCAACACTGCGGCAGGGGATACGCTGGATATGGTGGGTAATGTCAGCGGGCCTTTAGACACACCAGATGATATTACCGTCGACCTCTCTGCCACAGCCGATCCTGAGGGTTACATCACCGTCAACAAAAGTTTTGGCAATGGGCTCTTTACCGGTACTGACAGGGTCAAAGGTTTTGAGAATGTCACCACCAATCATGGCAACGATACCCTGATTGGTGACAGTGCCAACAATATTCTGACCAGTGGTGTCGGCAATGACACACTCCGCGGCGGAAACGGAAACGATACGCTCATTGCCGGTGACGGCAACGATACTCTGGAGGGTGGAGCCGGAACCGATACGTTGAACGGAGGGGCTGATGAAGACACCGTTGATTACAGCAATGAAACCAATGGCGTCACAGTTAACCTGGACACTGGTGTGGCCACCGACGGTAGCGGCGGTACCGACACCCTGACCAGTATTGAGAAGGTGCTGGGCTCCAACAGTGCAGTCTCAGGGGATAATCTCACCGCCTCCAGCACGGTAGCTAACGTATTGGAGGGTAATGCCGGTGACGACACCTTAACGGGTTTTGCCGCAGATCAGCTTATTGGCGGAGCCGGTGACGACATTCTCAATGTCGATCTGGCAGCCCTGCAAAACAATGCCACACGGATAGACGGTGGCGCTGACAGCGACACCCTCAATCTGAACAACGGTGGCACCTGGGATCTGGGTAATTTCACCAGCCTTATTGATAATGTTGAAAAGATTGATTTCAGCGATGGAAGTGCCGATACCATCACTATCTCCATGAATGATGTCAGTGCTCTTACCGGAAGTAACAGTCTGACCATTGATGTTGATGGCAGTAACACTGATGGTATTACTGTGAATGATGAGACCAGTGTTGATACCAGTAATGCCAATCAGCACATATACAGCGACGGTACTAATACCATAACCGTCAACTTCCTCTGATGGATTCAGGCCAGTAGGTTCAGAGGGCGCCAGGATAACTAAAAGAGCGCCTTTTATGCTTAAATTCAACCTCAAAGATTGTTTCCTCACCATTTGCCATCATATGGGGGCCGATGTTGTCAGAGAAGATTTAGAGACACTCACGCAGGATGGTCAGGAGTTTGATCATCGGCGCCTTAAACAGGCCGCTGCCTACTGTGGCCTGGACATGATAAAAAAATGCAGCGGTCTTAATGATATTACGGAAAACGACTTACCCTGCATCATTCAGTTAAAGAAAAAAAAATTCATGACCATCACCGAAATTCGTAACGGTGAGTATTTTGTAGCATCACGAAAACATCCTCTGGGATTATGGTTGTCTTTGTCACGATTAGCATCGGTTTATACCGGCACGCTTTTCTGTTTCAGTGAACAACAGGACAAAGCCACTGCCAGCAAGCTATTGATGCCTGCCTGGTTTCGCGCACAGATGAACGAACTCCGACCTCACTACGTTCAGGTATTGCTGGCGACCCTGATGGTCAATCTACTGACTCTGTCGCTACCGTTATTCACCAACATGGTGTTCGACAAACTCATCCCAACCTTTGCTACTGATACGCTGCTTGTTCTGGGGATTGGCATGCTGTTGGTAGTGACCTTTGATTTTGTCTTGCGCTGGCTCCGCACTTATTTTGTCGATGAGGCCTGCCGGGTTATTGAAAAGCGCAGTGAACAGTTCATCATGGGCCGCCTTGTTCAGCTGAAGCAGAGTGAACTGCCTGACTCTACGGGTCGCATTACCCATGCTGTGGAAAATTTTGCCCGGGTTAAAGAATTTCTGTCCGGAACGGTGGTGTTATCATTTCTGGATGCACCATTTTTTATTCTGTTTACCCTCATAATAGGAATGATCAGTGGCGTCATGGCACTCATTCCTATTGGCATTGCGGCCTGCCTGATACCGATTGCGATATTCAGCTATCGAGGCACGCGTCATCGTGCCAGCCAGCTGACCCGCGCCAACAATGCCAAAAGTGCCTTTCTCTACGAAGTGAGTTCAGAGCTGGAAGCCATTAAAACCCTGGGTGCGACACGCAAGACTCAGGCGCGCTGGCGTAGTTTGGTCACCCGTTCTGCCTGGGCATCGCTGGCCAGTAAACAGTCTAATATTCTGCTCAACACCCTGGTGGCAAGTGCCAGCCAGATTGTGGTCATCGGCATGCTTGTCCTGGGTGTCTTCCAGATACACAGCGGTAATCTTTCGTCTGGCTCTCTGTTTGCCTGCATTATTCTTGGTAGCAGGGCCATTGTTCCGCTGATGAGTCTGGCCATGGCAGTTAATCGCCTAAGCTTCTCCATCAAGGCATTGAAAGAGATTAACGATCTGCTGGGTCTGGCAGGAGAGGATGACTGCAACGATAAGCTCAATGTTCCAACCCTGAAAGGAGTGATTGAATTCGATAAAGTGTCCTATCGATATAAAGCCACGGAACCTGAAATTCTGAAGAACATCAGCCTGAAGATTGAGCCGGGAGAGCGGGTAGCCATACTGGGTGCATCTGGCTCCGGGAAAAGTACACTCATCCGCATGATTCAGGGGCTGGTGGAACCGACTGAAGGCAATGTAATGATCGATGGTCGCAATCTGCAGCACCTTAATCTGGACCATTACCGCAGCCACTTCGCCGTGGCACCTCAAAAACCCTCCGTATTCGCTGGCACACTGAAAAGTAACCTGATGCTCGGACAGAGTTCAGCATCCACTAAAAAGCTGGATGAAGCCTGTTATGGGGCTTGTCTGGATGGATTTGTCCAGAAGTGCTCCCGGGGCTATGCCCACGAAGTTTTAGAACGGGGCGAGAATCTCTCCGGTGGTCAACGACAGGCACTTTGCCTGGCTCGTGCTCTGTTGCGTCGGGGTCGTTTACTGATCCTTGATGAACCCACCAGTGCCTATGATAATTACAATGAAACGCTTTTCTGTCAGCGTCTTCCGGGTATCCTGGAAGACGACCAGACGCTGATTCTTGTCACTCACCGGCAAAACCTGTTGCAATTGGTGGATCGGATTATCGTGATATCGGAAGGTCGTATCATCGGTGACGGTAGTCGCAGTCGCGTGCTGAAGGAGCTCAATTTTCAACGGTCAGTCACATCTTCAACACCTACTGCATAATCAAAAACCTTTTTAATAGGCGGGAGTGATGTGCGCTTCAGTTTCACCCTCCCCTGCCAGCGGCCCCACAGTTCCGGGCGAATAGCCGGATTATTGATGCCGATGTAATAAAATTGCTGTGCCTTGCCTGATTTCAGTTCCGGGAAAGTATGTGCTTTGACAAGTTCGTCATTGGGTGCAACGAAACTCAACGTTACCTGATCACCCGTTGACAGCCCGACGAACCGGACCCAAAAAAACAGGCGCTGGTTTTTGTCACCAGCGCCGTTATTAAAATTTCCACTTTCAATCGACTGGTAGTTGACCGGGGGAGTGCTATTGAAACCCTGATCCAATAGCAACCCCGGGAGGTAGGTTATCCTGTTGTCTTCGATCCCGAGCCACAGACTGTTGAGCGTATCCCCACACTCGCTTCTGTCTGGTTTTCCGATAAACGGGTCAATCGTCTTATTGTGATGTGTCACCTGAAAATGGACATGGGGAAATTCGGTTAATCCCGACAGGCCAATTTCTCCCAGTAACTGCCCCTGTTCGACCTGATCACCTTTTTTGATGGTCAGACTCCCCTTTTTCAGATGGCCATAAATGCTGCGCCAGCCATCCCCATGCTGGATAACAACGGCATTGCCCAGACCGATCTGTTTTATTTCCTTACGTCGGGCAGGGTTCAGATAAGTATCCGCAATGCCATCCCGTGTCGCGACAACCGTGCCATCGGCTGCTGCCAGCACAGAAACACCCTTATTCATTTGGGGCAGGTTAACTAACCTGATATCGGTACCAGAATGGCCGTCATAGGTTTGCTGACGGCACTGATAGTCGCTGTGGCCCGAAGTGGGATCATGGTCAACATAGTTTTGGATAAAGCAATCAACACCATAATGACAAGCCACCGGGAAAATAAAATCCGGACTGTTGTCAGCCGAAGCGGCCAGACTCCAGATCAGAGGAATGATATGCCGGTGAACCCTCACGTCTCAATTTCCTTTTATTCTGGCCTTCATATCCTTAATCGCCCTGGACATGGAAATGAACATCTTTTCCATTCGTGACTGCCTGATTTGGCTGTCCTGGTTATCTTCCTGAACTTTATCGGAAAGTGCCTGCAACTGCAGAGAGACACCTTTAAGTTCGGTGGCAGAGGCGTCTGTTTTCTGTGCGATGAATGCTTTCAGCTCGGTGACCTGCTCAGTGGTTTTCCCATGACTGCGCCCCAGAGCCTGCTGCTCATTCAGCAGAGCATTGACAATCTGAACCAGCCGATGCTTGCTTTCCTGTACTGCGCCCAGTGCTTCTATACTGGCATCGGCCTGAGTAGAGAACATCTGGCGCAGTTTTTCTGATTCCCGCAATTGCAGCTCTGCTTGCGCTAACTGATCTGACTGGAGTCTGGCAGAAGTTTCAATATGTTGTTCAGTCCGTAGCAGGGATTCAGACAGCCCGGAGGTCTCATTGGCCAGCTCACGGTGATTATTGTTGAGTAAAGTGATCAGGTTTTGCCACTGCCTGTCATCTGCAGATTGAATACTGATTCTCTTCAGAGTATTGGCGATGGTACTGAGCTGGGTGGTAATCTGCTCCAGTTGCCCGTTTCCGATGGCTGGAGCGGCAGTGGTCGTAGCCGCTCCACCATTAGAACTTCTCTCAACGGTGTGCTCAGCCAGCCAGTTTTCCATGGCAGAGGTGAAGTAATGGCCGGCCTTGTCCAGGCTGAGCAGAAAAATACCCAGCACCAACGAAGTACTCAGACCCATAAGGGAAGAACCGAAGGCGGTGCTCATGCCGCCAAGAGGCCCTTCCAGACCTCGGATCAGCTTGATCAGGGTTTCCATAATATCACCGCCATCCAAGCCTCCTGCCAGATCAGACAGGATGCCCCCGATGGAGCCAATGGTGATGGTGAGGCCAAGGAAAGTTCCAAGTAGTCCGATAAAAACCAGCAGGTCGGTGAAGTAGCGAATGAAGGCGGACTTTTCGCTCATACTGTCCTGCAGAGAGTCTACCAGAGCTCGGGTTGCTGGTGCCGAGAGTCTGATAACACCCAGAGATGCAACATTGTTTTTGAGCAGGGTGACAGTTGGCCCCATCAGGTGCATCTTCAACGGTTTGGGTTTGCCCTGCTCGTTCTGGCTGCTCCTGTCTCTTTGGATGTTCTGATCGCCCGGATCATCCGAACCGTCCTGGTCGGCTTTATTTTCAAACAAGATCTCATCCAGTTTGGCAACCACCAGAACATCATCTTTAAGATGATACACATAGATGAAGCAGAGCACCGAACCGACTATGAATACCGATAAAATCGTACCGTTCAGCGGCAGATTTGACATAAGTGCCGTGATAAAAAAATCTCTGGAAAAATAAACCAGGATAATGCTGGCTACGACGACAAACTGCATACGCCTTATGAAGCTCTCTATTCTTTTCGGGTTGGCAATATGCAGCTCAGACATGTCCTTATTATCCCTTTTTGTCCGTGTTGCCCGTCGTTCTCTCGCCTGTCCTCTGATACATCATTGGGACTCGTCTGCCAGACTTCGCACTGTGTTGATGACATCATTCAGGTAATAGCGGATTTTCAGCGTACTCTTGTAATACTCAAACCGGAACACGGCGCTCTGGACTCGACTGTTATGGTAATCCCCCTGGGCTGTGGTGATATCCAGCAGGGTCTTTTCACCCAATTCAAATTCTTTGTAATAGAGGTCGACAATTTCGCGGTTGGTTTCCAGTGCCTCTTTATTGACGGCCTTTTCATCTCTTAACTTCAACATCGCGCTGTAAGCTTCCTCTGCCTCTTTTTCCAGTGCCAGTGTTGCCTCTCGTAACTGATGATTAGCCCGCATCACTTTGGCATTAGTTTCATCAACATTGCTTCGGGCCTTGAATCCGTCCCAGATGTCATAACTCATTGTGATACCGGCAGCCTGTGTGCTTGACCATTTGCCGTTGGTGTCCAGAGAGTTTTCCCTGTTGGTTTCAATTTTCAGGTCAAATTTGGGATATAGATCGGAACGGGCTTTGTCTCGATTTTCTTTGGCGAACTCAATGTTTTTTCTGAGAGACTGGATCTGATAACTCCGGGTTGTTGCAAATTCGACCAGTTCCTTCGGGGTTTGCTTGATGACCAGTCCGTCCAGCGAAGGAATTGTCAGGTTTTCTGGCTCAATGTTCGTCAGGCTTTTAAAGGTTTTACGGGCAAACGTCAGGTCTGTCTGATACTGGATCAGCTCAAGCTGGGCATTCTGGCTCAGACTGGTCAGACGCTGAACATCAGATTTGCTGGACGCACCTGTCTGATTTCGGGTTTCAAGGATGCCCAGAAAACGATCGTAAAAGGCGATATTCTCTTTGATATATCTGATCACTTCCTCAAGCTTGAGTATCTCCAGAAAGGTGTTTGAGGTGAGCAGGACGAGCTGCTCACGGCCGTTATTAAGATCCTGCTGGTAGGCATTTAGCTTGTATTTTCTGGCGCTGATCTGGTTAGAAGTCCGACCAAAATCGTACAACACCTGATTAAGAGTTACTGATGATTTGCGCTTTTGCTGCCAGGAACTGTCTGAATTGTTGCTCTTGCCACTTTCCAACTGGAGGGTAACCTTGGGGTGGTAGTTGGCGTAACTCTTGTCCAGTTGAGCCTCTCCAACCTCAACCGTAGCCTCCAGAGACTTCAAGGTCGGGTTGATCTCCAGTGCTTTGTTGACCGCTTCAGGTAACGATAAGGCACTCACTGGAGAGATAAGAATTAATAAACTCACCCCGAGCAGACTTTTTAGTTTCATAAAATTTGATCCTGCCTGTCCTGATTTTTTTGCCGCGTACCCCTACCCCATCTCTTCAATCCAATGGATATAGGACTTTAAAAGCCTCAGAGTCTTATTCGGCCCACAGCACGAAAACTGCAAAGGATCGCTTCTTTTAGTATTCCGTTTTGCGGTAAACATTTATTAAGAAACGCATCAGACAGGCGATAGATAACCAGACAACAGTTGATGTAACGGTTCCTGTTTGAATTTCTACACTACACATCTGCAACTGGAGCACAATGGCTAAAAAAGTTGAAAGCAACCCATGGCCCGGATTTGTGGATGCTCTTTCGACCACACTGCTGGTCTTTGTTTTCCTGGTCGTTGTGTTGGTTATGGTCGTTTCTGCGCTGAGTGTTCAGGTGGGTTATGATATTGCGCAGTCGTCTATTGAAGCTGAGCATGCGGCAGCCGGCTCAACCGAAGGACTGGAATCGGGTCAGCAAGCCTCGGTGGAATCGGATATTGAGAAGGAAATCATTTCTGAAGCCATGAGCGTTAATTTAGAGAGCCAGGTATCCACAGAGATTAAGAGTAAACTCATTCGCATAAAGTACGAAGATTTCAACTCACGTCTTTCTGAAGCGGCAAACAAGGAGCTGGAAGAATGGGTTCAGGCAAACATAGCTGATTTTCAGGGTAAAACGATCCATGTTATTAGCCTGCTCAATAGCAGAAGCCTGGCGAAAACGGTTTCTTACGAAATTGCATTCAACCGAATTTCTCAAGTTCGAAAAATTCTTCTGGATGCTGGCATGCCCGCTGAATTTATCAAAATCAGACTGGACGAATCCGGCACCGAGCAACGAAACCAGGTGGTTATCAAACTGGTGGATAACGAATAATGATGAAGCCACTGCTTACCCGAATGCGGCACCGATCGTTTTCCCGCTATTCCATCATTTTTACCATCACTTTTATCGTTCTGTGTTTTCTGGTCTGGTCAGCCATTATCGAAATAGATGTGGTCGTCAAGAGCAATGGTCGGGTGACTACTTTCAGCAATAACCGTGTGGTTGAGCATCTGGAAGGCGGTATTCTTACCGAACTGCACGTGCAAGAAGGGCAGCGGATTCACAAAGACATGGTATTGTTTACGGTGATGAATCCTTCCTTGACCGAGAATATCAGCATTTTGAACCAAAGACTCAGAGGGCTGACCGCAAAAGCGCAACGATTGTATGCTGAAATGACGGGTAAAGAACTGATCGCTGCGAGCAAACAAAAGACTCGGAATAACGAGCATTATCTTAACGAACAAGAGCTGTATAAAAAACGTGCCAGAAAGCTCAGCGAACAAATCTCCATTGTCCGCCAGCAGATTAACAAAGAAGAAGCCCAGTTATCTGAGCTTGACCAGGTCATCAAGGACATGAAAAACGAACGGGCGGTAGCTCAAAAGCAGTTGGATATACTGACGACGCTTCTTCAGGAAGGTGCTGGTTCGATTCATAATCAGCTGGAAAAAAAGATGGCGTTGCTGAAAATTGAGACCAGAATCAATCAGTCAATGAAACAGATTCCGGTCATTGCTGCCAACCTGTCAGAGCTGCGTTTAAAGAAAAAAAAACTGATGACAGATTTTCGTGAAGAGGCACAGCATAATTACAACAAAGTCCGGTTAGAAATTGTTCAAATTCAGGCACAGATTCACTCTTCCAGTGAACGGCAGGTCCGTAAAAAAGTGGCGGCACCGGTTACAGGTACTCTGCATACCCTGCATGTCAATACTATTGGTGAGGTCGTATCGCCGGGTTCGATATTGGCAGAGATAGTGCCAGATGGAGTTCCCCTGATGGTAGAAGCTATGGTGGCACCACATGACAGAGCCAGAGTCTGGCCCGGTCAGTCAGTGAATGTTCGGGTTTCTGCCTACGATTATACGACTTATGGCTCTCTGAGGGGCAAGGTTCTGGAGGTGAGTGCTGACACTTATGTAGATAGTGTCACGGCTAAGCATTACTACAAGGCTATGATTGAGACGGAAAGTTCAGGGTTTGATGAAAATAATCAGTTGATCCCGGGTATGACCGTTGAACTCAATATACTGGCAGGTAAACGCACGCTTCTTGGTTATCTGCTGGGGCCGTTGTCTGAATCCATTCAATTTACTGCGAGACTGTAATTCAATTTGTGTCAACGCTCGTGGCCCTTATCGGGCTCCACGCTGAGCGAAACTCCGTCCAAAAATCTTAGTGACAAGGGATCCTGAAGTTTAAAAAAACCTGTTGCACCTTTCTATATAGAGAAGAGAGCGTTGGAATTGATACCCCGCTATTTAAAATAGCTATCACACGGAGGCTGACCGAGAATAGACTGCCCCTCCGCGGCAACTGCTCCTGCATTGCTCTATCAGCCTGTCGAACTTAAGGCTGTCCTACTGCGGTTGTTGTCATTAGCGGAGCTCCCAATTTCTGCTTTCCCTTGGTAGAGAGAAGGTCAGCTACTTCGAATACGTTCAATTTCGAGGTTAATTATCCCTTAGCAAACGTTATGGCCTATTATCTTCCTGTCTGCGCTTCGCTGTGGTCGTTACCTTCCACCCCGCAAGACTTGGTACACAGCTGCCGACCACAGCTTTACCGTGGCGACCATTTCAGGTCGCAAGATTGTACGCGCTTCAAGACGCACCTCCACCAGTACCATACTGCAACAGTTTGAATACAACTTTCCTATCATTGTGATAGCCATTGCCAATTTCCAGTTTCAATTCCTTGTTTATAAACTTTATTTTATACAACAGGAGGATTACCCCATGAATGCATCCAGCCAGATAGAGAAAAAACAGGATAGTTTCAATGTTCCTGCTCAGCAATCCAACAAGCAAAGTGATTGCAATTTCAACAATGACTATTATGGAGACCGGGTCTGCCGTGCACCTTCTAATCCGAAAGAAATGGCAAAATGCAGAGTTGATCATCAATAAATTCATGATTGAGTACTAAAACTGCCTAAAATCGTTCCGGACGATCCTGTTACTTCCGGGTTTGGATGGGAGCACGAAAATAAACGACGCATTGCTTAAGAAGTTTTGTCGTTCTTTCGGGTGACATTACATTGTCCTGTAACGGATAAACAAAAACCCCAGCCGATCACTCAACTGGGGTTTTGCTTTATTCAATGCCTGG
>NZ_JAHHPN010000448.1:0-2244 GCF_024606325.1 Endozoicomonas sp. ONNA1 | reverse complement strand
GCACAGATTCTAGTTCAACGGGCAAATCGAGTAATAAACATTGATTGTTGTTATAGACACTCACTTCTCTACCTGCATTGATACCCGTTGGCGCTTGCTCTATTTGAAGCGACTCAGGTGTTGACGGGAGTAGCCCGTCAACGCTGGTATGGTTGTCCATAACATTCATGCCTTATTTCTCCATAGCTAGTAGTTATCCTCTCTAAGAAAGGACATTCAAAATGAATTCGATAGGTTGGATTCGGTTTTTTGATGAAAGTTCACACGATTGAGGTCAGTGAAAGCAGGAAAAAAACAGAGCCCTGATCCGGAAAAATTCTTCAAGCTCATGGATCACAATAGGATGCACCAAACCTGAGACGGAGGGTAGATTACACCCCTTCGATCAACATCGTCCTTCCGTAGTTCAGTGATTCTCGCACTGAAATCATTACTGATGGTCACTACATATCGGTCATCGGGACTGAAGTGGGCTGAGTTGATGGGTTCCTCGTGTTGGATGGTGGCTTTTCCCAGCCATGACCCATCGGCCCGTTGACCACAAATTTTCGCCGTGCCATCCAAACTGGCGGTTACCACATGACAACCATCGGCACTGAAGGTGGCTGTGAAGACTCTGTGCCCATGGGTAATGCAGGCTTCTTCCAGCCATGACCCGTCGGTCTGGAGACCACTGATTTTTGCCGTCTTATCATAACTGGCGGTCACCACATGCTGACAATCGGCACTGAAGGTAGCTGAGGTGACCTCTCCGTTGTGGGAAATGCAGGCTTTTTCTTGCCATGATGAAGCACCCTTCAGGCTATAGATTTTCACCTTGCCATCCCAGCTGGCGGTCACCACATGGCAGCTATCAGCACTGAAGGTGGCTGCGGTGAGAGAATCATCATGATCAATCGTGGCTGCTTTTCTCCATGATCCATCGGCCTGCTGGTCATAGATACTTGCCGCGCGAGGTGAATTGAAGGTTAACAGGTGGCAGCTGTCGGCGCTGAAATGGACGATTTTGCTCTGGTTTCGAATGGTGGCTTTTTCCATCCATGATCCATTGACTCTCTTGTCATAGATTTTAACAGTGAGACGTTCATCCCGGATCGCCAGAAGACTCTCATCGACACTGAGCTTGGCATTAGCGACCGGACAGGTATGGTAAATAGTGTCCTCTAATTCCCATGATCCATTGTCCCCCTCAGCAAAGATTTTCACCGTGTGATCTGGATTGGCAGTCACCAGACGGCTGCCGTCAATACTGAAGGTAACTGAATTGACTTTGGGAACATGGGGAACGGTGGCTTTTACTCCCCATGTTCCATTGTCTGACTGACTATAGATATTGAATGTCTTATCATAAAAGGTGGCTAACACATAACAGCCATCAGAGCTAAAGCTGGCCGACCTGACTGAACGACTATGGATAATAGTGTCTTTTTCTGCCCAGTTTCCACCACTCTCCTGTTCATAGATTTTCAACGCCCTATCTAAACTGGCGGTCACTACACGACGGCTGTCGGCACTGAAGCTGGCTGTGTTGACACCGAAATTATGGGTGATTTCGGCTTTTTTTGTCAGCTTGAATGTTTTACATTGAGACATCAGTTTACTGTTGGTGAACAGGAGCTGAGGATGAAAAAAAGTACTTTGTTGTTGTTTTAAAAGTGACTCGATAGTGTCCTTATTTGCAAACGGCTTCAACCAATCACAGAGTTGTTGTGTATCTTTAGTCGTAATCATCGCCTGTAGTTGATATTGGTGTGGTGAAGGAAACCGGCGATACCATGCTCTTTCCATCGCTTTATCATTTTTAACAAAATCGCGAAGATACCTGCATACCTTTGCTAAACGGGTAATCTCGCGAAAACCCAAATAGCGAATAATTATTGATTTTGTTTCGTCGGGCAAACAGAGGAATGGAGATTGATTTTGGTGATATACAATAACGTCCCTGCCTGCACAGTCACCCGTTGCTGCTTCCTCCATTCGAGGTTGCTTCGTTGGCAGGGGTGAAGCGTCATCGCTGGAATGGTTGTTCAGAGGGTTCATGCCTGGCTCCTCCAGAGCTTCAAAGTCAGTGTTTATCCTCGCTCAGAGAGGACATTCAAAATTGATTCAAGTGATTAGACTGGGTTTTATGATGAAAGTTCATAAAATTGAGGTCAGCCTCCCAGGCAACAAAAGAGCCCCGATCCATACGCTCATTCAACCATCAATTCTTCTTGCGTAGCTCAGTGATTCTCACCTTGTTAT
>NZ_JAHHPN010000447.1:0-7765 GCF_024606325.1 Endozoicomonas sp. ONNA1 | reverse complement strand
AAATGGTCGCTGAATCTCGTAGAAACTTCGACAGGCTACACCGGAGCAGTACCTGAACAAAGCTCGCCTTTTGTAACATTGACTCGTGAGCGGCAGCGGCAGATAAACTTGATCAACCGCAGGGCCAGAATTCGCGTGTGTTCGGAAAGAATATTCTTCATGAAGCGAATGAAGGAATATCTGCTCAGATTGGCTGCTGTTGCGGCCGAAGAAATGGCCAAAAGAGGTGGCACAGAGTAACTGTTTTGTGACGTGATGGTGCCCAATAAGAATGGCCAGTGGGCCCAATGCAAGACAATGCGCAAAAACCTTCAAGAGCTGTTGTTATGCAGTAGCGGGCTTTTTTTATCACAAAAAATTTTTCATCCCAGAGTAGAGCGAAAAGTTGTTTCAGTCGCTTATGACTGATTTATGACTCTCTTTTGATCTACCTTTTCTATCTTAAAAAGTACAGAACACAAAACGATGTAAGGTTAATGTTTTGAAAAAAACACTCTCTTTGGCACTGTTTTGGCCGCTATTCTCGTTTTCTATCATCTGTCAGGCTGCACAGTTAACAAGAATTTTTGTTGTCGAGCCTCAACAGAGTGGAGGTTCTTCAAGCGGGGGCTTTTCTATACAGCCAGATCAGCAAATATTGCCGGGCACCCCATCATACCTTGGCGACAAAGACGGCTATGCAGAATTCATTTTGTCGCCCGATGACAAACTACACAGACCGCGAGGTTACGGGCTAAAAAGGTTCTTTATTGAGTCGATTTCGTGGCAACTGATTTACGCCACTCATTTCCTGGTTGCTTACGGACTGGTTATGACCACCCATGACGTCGGTCTGAAAGCCAAACCTTATTCATGGATATCTGCAGAAGCATTTGTCGCTGTCGACTTGCTTTTGAAAAGCTATTGGAACCCTGATTCATCGCTTTTTAACCCGATGGATCAACTGGAGGCAAGTCAGAGTGACCCGTTCAAGATTACCTCTATGATGCTTCCCGGACAGAGCCAAAAACAAAATGGCCAACAAAAAAGCCAGCCGACAGTATCATCCGGTCAGCAAGCCTCAGGTGCAACCAGCAACCAAATGACAGGTTTTTTCACCAGCCCTCCGGATTCCGGCTCTGGTGGCGGAGACGAAGGCCCCGAACAACACCAGCATACTTTGGGTTTAAATTGTCACGTTGATTCCTGTGATGGCGTTTGTAAACTCCGACCATCATCCGATAGTTCTGATTCAGCTGAAGCGGCGCTGGGTTTCGACAATTCTGAGCCACACGCCCGTAGATCACCGATTAAAACCGACCCGGGAAATGGCTGCAACTACAGACAATCACTGACTGCAAAAGGAGTCGCAGCAATGGCAGTCGATTTGACTGAGGGACTGACCTGTCATTTGCAAGTACTTGGTGTGGATGGCCAGAAGCGGTCATGCGGGGTGGTCTGCAAGAGTCTGATAGCTGTGCGGGATCACGTAGAAGACCACGAATTTCGGCGTTATCACTGTCTTGAAAGCATCAACAGAATGAGAATGAGAAGAGCTTGTTACTATCCCGAGCCAAACCCTTGTGATGAGACAGTGGTTGGGGCTGATGGCAAGGAGCATCCGTGTGGTGAGGTCTTACCAAATGCTAAGTTCCTGTCGTGTCACAAATTAAAATTCCACACTGGGCCCCAGACCTGTCAGGAGACAGAGACCCTGGAAGATGGCCTGCAGTACCCATGCAGGTTGGTCTGCGAAAATGCTCTGGATTTGGCGCGTCATAAAAACGCATACCACAAGTCGCGGAAATGCTTCAAGATAGTGGTCTGTAAGAATGGCCATCTTCACCCATGCGGAAAAGTCTGCGCAGATTTTCCAGAGTGGTTGTTTCACGATAGAATGCATCGGGAAGGCAAGTCTTTTTACGTGCAGTAGGCTGATGATCTCAGTCTGGATTGGTTATAGTTCTCCGAACAGCAGAGAGACTTTTTCTATTCCAACATTTGGTTAATCTCTTATTTGAAAGGCAATCGTCGTTTTTTTTGTAATGCCGGGACACCGATGAACAAAAGTCCTTGCCCATGTTTTGCAGTAGTGTTTTTTTATTCCCGGTGCAACCTTTGGTTTTTCTGGAAAGACACGCTGACTTTCTTGATTTATCACTTTCTTGAACTAGCTTCATTTCAAAAAATGAAAACACGAAACAAAACACGAAACATTAGGTACGAAATATAAGACAGATTTAAGGTTAGGCTTTGAAAAACATACTCTCTTTGGCACTGATGTTGCCGGTATTCTCGGTTTCTGTCATCTTTCATGCTGCACACTCGACAGGAAGTATTGTCGTCCAGCGCCAACAGAGCGGAGGTTCTCCAAGCGGGAGTTTTTCTTTAAAGCCGGACCAGCGTAGATTGCCGGGCACTCCGTCCTACCCCGTCAATACAGACGGCTACGCAGAATCAATTTTGCCTGATGACAAACGACACAGGATTAACAGTTATGGGGTAAAAACCTCTTTTATTGAGTCGATCTCATGGCAATTGATTTATGCTGCTCATGTTCTGATTGCTTGCGAATGGGTTGTGACCACCAATGACGCCGCTCTGAAAGCCAAACCTTACCCATGGATACCTGCAGATGTGTTTGTCTCTTTTGGCTCACTCTTGAAAAGCTATTGGAACCCCGATTCATCAATATTTAGCCCGACTGAATCACTTAACTTGATTGAGCAAAAAATTCAACAACAAGAAGCGAATCAGGATCATCTGTTCACGATCATCTCTATGATGCTCCCCGGAAATGGCCAACAAAAAAATAGCCAACCAAACCCGCCATCAGCATCCTCCGGTCAGCAAGCCTCAGGAGTGGCCACTCATGCAGGCAATTTTTATTTCACCAACTTCCTGTCTTTCGGCTCTGGCGACGGTAAAGAAAACCCTGATCAACACCAGCATACTTTGGGTGTGAATTGTTACGTCGATTCCTGTAATGGCATTTGTAAAATACGACCATCGTTCGATAGTAGCGAGTCAGCTGAAGGGGTTCAGCAAGGCTCTCCTCCCCCTGCTCAAAGAGAGATTAAACGTCGGAAAACTTATCCTATCCATGGTCATATAGGTGGCGACCTGCTCTGGGATATTGATCTACCCAGTCTTGAATGGTGTCTTGCTAAAAGAGCTTATGAAGGGGCCTATGCTTTATCGGATTCTGAAGAACTTGATCTTTCAAAGGTTGACGAAGAAACATTCTCCAGTGCTTTAACTGAATTTTTTGTTGATCCAATATTAACTTTTCTGAATTACAGAGTGCTCGTGACAAAGCACGACAGAAGCGACGAGTATGTGCACCTTGCTGCTGCAATGTGCAATGCCCTTGGGAACGAATATGAATATATTGTTGGTTTTTGTGCCAGTTGTGCCCATACCTTCAAATTTGGCTTTAGTCACTCACTTTTTCATATGGCCAGGGTGTTAACGAAATCTCGTGCACATAAAAGTTGGAACTTGCATCAGTTCAGACAAGATGTCATCGAAGGCCTGGATACTGATCGCCAGACTCTCGCAGAGAAGATTGCCCATCGAGAGGTAGAGCGTGTAAACACTATTCTTCAACAAGGCTCATCCATAGAAGATAAATATGAGCCTGTTGGTAATTTGGCATTAATTTTCTTTGCCCTTTCCGCCAACAATCGAAAAGAAGCAGTCAATCTTTTTTGGGAGGCTTGTTTTATAGATGCAGATGGCAACAGGATAACTCGGGATGACGAGCCCCCTGTATTCAGCGGACCCTATACAACTGAACCCACAGAAACTTATCGATATGTTTATTCTTCAGTAAGAAATTTAAAAGATATTGCTCATTTACAAAAACTGGTTAATCTGATTAAAAACTTTTTAATTGCGGATAAAGGCACGGCTTCAGCAAATTGTGAAAACAGGCCCCTGATGCAGAAGAGCGCTCGTTAAAGCTTTCACTTAGAGGGTGTGGGTGCGCGGAAGGCCATAAATATACTCAAGAACCACTCCACCATGATGGGTAAACTACTGGCAGACATTCGTCGCCTTTTACTGTCATGCCGACTCCGTTTTAATAAAAAAGCCCGCTCATGTCTTGCATCAGAGGTTTTTTTACCTACCCGCTTTAACCTTTTGTTTTAAAAAAACGCTTATTTTCTTGATCTAACACCTTGTTGATCTACCTTTCCATTCTAAAAAATAAAAACAAGACACAACAATCAACAAAGTGGGAACCAATGAAAAATTCATCCTCTGTGGCACTGTTGTCGCTGCTGCTCTCTATGTCTGCTATCGGTCAGGCTGAATCATGGACAAGGCATTATGTTGTCGAGCTTGGACAGGATGGAAGCTCTCCTATGGGGATCTTTTCCATAAGGTCTGGCCAGCACACATTCCCAGACACTCCGTCACACCTTGTCGACACAAACGCCTATACAGAAGCAATTTTGCCGTCCGAAGACAAACCACATAGACTCGGTAGTTATGGTGTGAAAACGTCCTTTATTAAGTCAGTCTCGTGGCAATTGATTTACGCCACTAGTGTGTTGGTTGCTTACGATCTGGCTATGACTACCGATGACGCAGCTCCGGGTGCCAAACCTTATTCATGGATACCTGTAGAAGCCTTTTTCGCTGTTGGCTGGCTTTCAGGAAGCTATTGGAACACCGATTCACCGCTGTTCAACCCGATAGATAAACCGGAGGCCGGTCAGGATGACCCGTTTGCGATCAATACTATGATGCTCCCCGCAAATGGCCAACAACAAAGGCAACAACGAGAAGAGCGAACAGAGTCATCTATACAGCAAGCCTCAGGGGCAAGCACTTTTACAGGTGCTCTCACCGGTCCCCTGTCTTCCGGTTCAGGCGATGGTAACGATGGTCCAGAACAACACCAGCATACTTTAGGTTTAGATTGTCGCGTCAGTCCTTGTAAAGGTATTTGCATCTTCCGACCAGCATCCAGCAGGATTGAGCTGGCTGAAGGGTGGCTGAATTCCATGGACAGTACAGCAGTTGGAGGAGGAGCAGAACCTGAACAAAGCTCATTCCACGATGTCCCTGATCGATACTACTCTGCATGGGATTATTGCGATGCAGTAATTCACTTCGATCTCGATAATGCCTTTGATAATGTCATCGGTAATCAACGCGATCATTATTTCTATGTCACTGGACGCTTTGATAACAATCCAACCAATCGCCAACGCCCTATAGATTCAATGAGTGTGGGGGCAGCCAGTACAGCTGAAGAACCCATCCGTGACGAGACAGTGACCCGGGACGATAGACAGCATCAGCCATGTGGGAAGGTCTTCAGGAGTGATAAAGCTTTGCAGGGACAATTAAGAGAATACAACAATAGGCAACGGAGGCTACGTAAATTCATAATGGACGATATGGCCAAAAATAAAGGCCACTCTTATCTGAAAGTTTGTGAAGATAAAGTGCTCTGGCGGGATGGCCAGCGGCGAAAATGCGGGGCGGTCTTCGATAATGCTCAATGCTTGCTGGATCACAAAAGAAGCAACCACAAGCCGCAAATCTGTGACGAGACGGTGGCCGGTGGGAATAACCAACAGCCATGCGGAATTGTCTGCGAGGATTTTGAAGAGCTGATCCATCACAAGCAGTTCGATCACAGAGGAAAGCATCTAAAACACAAGCCTGTTGATTTGGAACAAGGTAATGACCTCGGTTTTCCAAAAGATAAACAGTAATTCGGCTTCCAATCAGACTCAAAACACGCTTCCGAGAGGGCATCCATCCATGGAAGTTCCTATACCACATGATGACTAGCTATCCGTGGTCATCTCGAATAAAAACGACAGCGTTTGTTGAGGAAAAACGCTTACTTTCTTGATCTGTCACTTCCTTGGTCTAACCTGACTGACTAGAAAATACGAAACACAAAAATAGATGTAAGGATATAGCTTTGAGAAAACCGCTCCCTGTGGTGCTGCTGTTGCTGATGCTCTCGTTGTCTGTCATCTGTAAGGCCGAACCATTGGAAAGTCGCTTTATTGTCGAGCTTGGACAGGATGGAGGTTCCTCAGACGTGACTTTTTCCATAAGGCCTGTCCAGCATTCATTTATAGACAACCCTTCATACCATGCCGACAGTGGCTATGAAGGACTCATTTTTCCGTCTGACGACAAATCACAGGGAATTGGTGGTTATGGGTTAAAAACATCTCTCATTGAGTCGATCTCATGGCACTTGCTTCACGCCGCCAACCTGGTGATTGTTTACGAACTGGCTTTTACCCCCCATGACACCGCTCTGAGTGCCAAACCTTATTCATGGATACCTATAGTAGGAGCGTTTGTCGTTGCCGACTTTCTTTTGAAAAGCTACTGGAACCCCGATTCATGGTTGCTTAACCCAACGGATCAACTGGAGGCGGCATCTATGTTGGCACAGGCGGATCACCCGTTTGTGATCACTAATATGGTACTTCCCGGGCGTGGTGAACAAAAAAATGACCAACAAAATCCATCATCAGCCTCAGCTGATCATCAGGCCTTAGGAACAACCGCCCAACTTACAGGCTCTATCACCAGTCCTCTGGGTTTGGGCTCTGGTGACGGTAACGAAGACCCTGAACAACGCGAACATACTTTCGGTTTAGATTGTTACGTCGATTCCTGTCATGGCGTTTGTAAACTCCGACAATCATCTGGTAGCGAGTCAGCTGAAAGGTTGCTGAATTCGGAAGGAAGTCCGACAGCCCCTGCGCAAGGAATACCCGAACAAGGCTCTATTGAAACGATGAATGAACTCACTCAAATCCTGCACCATTTTCAGCCACAAGCCCTGACAATATCGATTAATACCTTTCCGGCTAATAGCCGCAGCAATACATGTTGTGTACCGGATGCAGCGGCAGCCATGAAAGCCGGGGAACTGACCTGTAAAGTGCCCATGCACGGAGAGGATGACCAGCTGCGGCCATGCGGGTTTTTCTGCAATAACAGGAAAGCTATGCGGGCGCACAAAACGAAATACCACACGAAAAGTCGTCTGCACTTTCTTGAGGGTTTGAGCAGCATGAGAAAAAGCAGCTCGGAAAAGGCAAGACTCTTTATCTATCCCGAGACACACCGTTGTTACGAGACAGTGATCGGGGAGGATGGCCAGCAGCAGCCGTGTCATGAGCCCCTTCCAACGGCTCAATCGCTGTTAGATCACAAATTAAGATATCACCCCGAATCACAGGCCAGTGATGGGACAGCGATCGGGGACGATGGCCAGCGTTCAGGCGGAATAATGAGCGAGAATGCGCAGACCCATCAGGCAAAAGTGCATCGAAAACGCAAGCCTTTTGATGCAGATCGAGATGATCACCTTAACCCTCCGGAAGGTACAGAATGATCGGGCTCCCAGCCAGGCCCGAAGCAAGCTTTCAGAAGGGATGGATATCACACTATTTGTTATTTCGATTTTTAAAAAACCGGACAGTCGTCATCACAACTCGCATTCGACGATTCAGGTGGACTCAATCGGGGCCGGGTAATCGCCTTGCTGTAGCTCTGTCATCTTCCCTGAAGTTCATCGCTTTTCTCAAACCGGTTCTTACGACAGTCATCAGGTATCAGACATCGGTGTTTCAGTAAAATTTCAGCACGTTTGCCATGGATAGGAGAATGCATGAACCATTATGTTTTAGTTCTTTGCCCCTTGTCCTCTCGTCTATCCTCATTGCTCCTATCCACAGAAAACAAAGGATAGAACCATTAAAAGTCTACTCTTGCACGTATTGGTCTTTGT
>NZ_JAHHPN010000038.1:0-1298 GCF_024606325.1 Endozoicomonas sp. ONNA1 | reverse complement strand
AGGGAAAGGCAGAACACCTTTCCCTTCGATTCGATCAGGTTTCAATTCCCACAATCAGCCAGGGCGCATCGGGCTCTTTGAGGCTGCGTTGCAGGTGCCAGATATCGGTAATATCTTCTTCGACACCCTCAACGGTATCGCGATACTTACCTGAAAAACGCACACTGATCTCGGCAACGCGGTCATTGTAATCAGCTCGGCCCAACTCGGCATCCACAAACATCACTTCGGTATGCTGATCGCCACCCAGAGAGGCCCTTTCTGCTTTTAGCTGCAAAAACAGTTCAGGCTCCAGATACTCTCGCATGGTGTCCAGGTCATTCTCGTTCCAGGCTTCCTGAAGCTTACGGTAATGGTCTCTGGCGCCATTCATGAAAGCACTCAGATTGAAACCTTCGGGCAGATTCATGGGGACATCACTGGTTCCAAAACCGGTTTGAGGCAGGGGTGTTTGGGCCGCCTGACCAAAGTTATCTTCCTGCTGTTCCCTGTTCTGACCAAACAGTTGTCCTAATGAAGAAGGTGTCTGATTCTGCCCTGACTGTTCCGGAGTGAAGTGAGCGTCATTCCCACCATGATGACCGGCTGCCATGGCTTTGGCACGGTTCATACTGCGGAATACCTTAAAGAGTACAAAAGCCAGCAAAGCAATAATCAGAATATCCATCACTTGCAGACCACTGAAGGCACCACCGAACAGAGCTGCGATCAGTCCACCCGCCAGCAGGCCGCCTAACAGTCCACCTAGCAGGCCTTTGCGAGAACTTTGAGCCGCTGTCTGTTTGCTGCCCTGCTGAGGAGCTGCAGCCGGCTGTTTGGGAGCGGGAGCCGTATTATAGGAACGTCCAAAGCTCTTGCCCCCTCCAAACTTTTTGGCATCAGCCACCGGCACATTAAAGACGAAGCTGAAGGCCATGATAATGGCCATAAAAGAAGCAAACCTTTTAATCATCAATCTGAGAGTCTCTTGTTTCCAATACCCATGGGCTTTCATCCTATGGAGAGTGAAATTTATTGCAAGCTATTCCATAAAAAAACTGCGTAAATCAATGGAATAAATCAGGCCTCAATTCATTGAGTCCAAGCGGACCTCGCTTTTGTCCTCATAAGTTATATGCCAATCGAGCTGTGTCTCCAGATCGACACTATGGCCCATTTTATGGATCACACTGTCTAATTGGTTGAGCGTCATCTGGTCGCGATAAGGCTGCAGCATTTCAAGTTCTGTTTCCTCTAACACCTCAAAACGATTCAATGCGTCCATCGCAGCTTTAAAGGTCAACTCGTTTATTACAGGA
>NZ_JAHHPN010000446.1:0-12852 GCF_024606325.1 Endozoicomonas sp. ONNA1 | reverse complement strand
TGAATGGATACGGGTGATTAAAAGACTCCGGGCAAGGCTGGCTTTCTTTAATCGCTATTCTGCCCATTCGCTCACTTAACGTAAGCATATAAAGATGGGTTGATTTATCACTATCAGAAAAGGGGAAAGGTACAACAGCACTGGCCTCATAAGTAAAGCCCTGAGCGTCTAAGCTCTGTGCACAGACGATAAATGGCTGGTCGATCTGCCCGAAAATAGTGACTTCGCCAGTAAAAGACTGCGTTCGTGTGCCCTGAGTTTTTGTAGCAACACTTGCCGACCTGGCTCGAATGGTTATAGAGGAATCACTTTGTTTTTTTATAGGCAGCTGCCATTCCAAATATTCACCAGTGGCCACTTCAGGGTTTGTGAAAAAGGTAAGTGCTGTTGCTACAAATGCTACAGTGAACAACTGTAGAAAGGTGTAAAAGCTGTGCATTGCCAGACCGGTTAGGTTGCTGAGTTTATTCAGGGTAGTCTGTTTTTTTGACACTGCGAATTGGAATAAGTCTTATGCTCGTTTCCCTTGAAATGGTAAGGTCTAAATCTGACTTAATGTCTGAAATACTAATCTGCATCAGAGTGTTCCGAGTCAGCCTGGAGTGCTGCTATATCCCAAATTTCAGCGGCTTCGATGTTGACAGTTAACAGCCAGACCACTGCGTGGTCGAGTTCAATTTTGTAGTAACCTCCACCGGTATGAAAGGTATTAAGCAACTTTGCTTTGCCATCGACTGGTATATGTTGAATATCCCAGAGCCTGATATCACAGTCGCTCCGGGTGAATACTCGAGTGTTGTTGCGGGTAAAAATCGCTTGTTTAACTGCGCAGCCATGGTTCATCGTTGCAAGAAGCTTAGGACTATTCTTTTTAATCTGGGTTCCATCCCAAAGTTTGGCGGTATGGTCACCGGAAGTGGTGACAATATAACGACCTGTTGGGTCAAAAGCGATAAAATATACATCCTCATCATGTCCCATAAATGCCAATGGATCAGTATCTCCGCTGATAATACTATCCATATGCCACAACGCGGCACAGTTGTCACCAACCATAGAGACGCCAATTTGCCTGCCCTCATGATCGAAGGTAACAATGTATGGGCTTCCTCCGTCTTCATTAAGCTTAATATGACTGGGAGTTTTGCTTTTAATTTTGCTTAAATCCCAAAGTTCAGCAAATGACCAATAATAATTTACATGTATTCCACTCAGAACATAACGACCTGTAGGATGAAATTGAATAGAAACTGCTGGGTAACTTTTTACTTTGGCTAACAGCTTCGGTTTATTATCCTCAAGTTGATAGGTATCCCACACACCAAGATAATTATCGCCATCGTCATTATACCCAGCCGCTAATTTGTCACTTTTACGACTGAAATCAAATGAATAAATACCATTAAAGTCGTTATCCAATGTTGCCAGATAGGGCAAAGTACCATTACTCACCCTGGCATACCATAACTTCAGGGAATTGCCTGCAATACCAACTAATCGACCAGTCGCATCAAGTTTTATTCTAAAATCCTGGGAATCCAATACCGGACCTTTTACTTTTACTAGCGCTGTTGCCAGAGTTCGATTAGTCCGTGTCATATCAAAAAGGCCAAGATGGGAGTAGGTATCACCGGCCTGATTTTTTCCTTTGGCAGCAACGTATAATCGTTCCCCCGTTAAATCAAAGGTCGCATCCACCAGTTTATCGCAGCAATCACAAACATCCCGAGGTTTAATTATGATGACGGGCTGGTTATCCTGCCCAAATACCACTGGACTGGCCACCCAGAAGGCGAACCCTACAACCCGGCAGATCATCCAGCCTAAAGCCTGCGCTTTCATTGTCATTCTCCAACAGAACTTTTTTTACCTGAGGGTCTCACCTGCCTGATACTTAATTGCCAGAGTTTTGCCGTGAAGTCATCGGAAGCGGTAAGAACCTGCAGGAACGAATTATGTAGCAGCCCACGAATGAACGGAGGCATAAAAATGTCTGGTTTTAAGGCAACTGGATTGAAGCAAGCTGAATTCACTGAATTTGGGTGATGCAGGGTGTTCACCAGCAACGGCTTTCCTTGGCTGATAGCCGTCATATCCCAGACACCAGCCGTATAATCTTCTGAAGCGGAAACTGCCCAGTGACCTTTAGTGTCAAAGCTGACATCCCGTACCGGTGCTGCATGTTCAATGGTGGCCAGTAATTGGGCGCTATGCTTTTTTTCTGCCCCGGAGGTGTCCCAGTATTTTGCAGTATGGTCATCCGAGTAAGTGAATAATTTTGAACCGGCCGGGTGCCAGGTCAGGCCAGTGACTGAACCATTATGCTTTATAGTAGTTAACAGTCTGGCTGCGCCGCTGGAGATTGCGCTGAAATCCCAGAGTCTTGCGGTATGATCGTCGGATGCCGTTGCAGCCAGAGTATCCGTAGCCGGATCGAAAGCCCCCTGATAGACAGGGCCATAGTGCTTCAGCGTCGCTAATAATACAGGGTTTTTGTCTTTTATCCGGGTTATATCCCAAAGCTTGGCCGTCCAGTCTGCTGATACAGTCAACACCTGTTCCGCTTTGCTGCTGAAGACAGCCTGAAATACGGTAGCATTGTGCTCCATTGCTGCCAGCTGCGTCACCTTGCCTGATTCGACCTGGCTAAGATCCCAGAGTAGAGCCGCCCCTTCGGTGCTGACTGTCAGCAGCAAGTTGCCTGATGGTGAAAAGCTGGCATAAAGGACGTTGCCATTGTGATTAAAGGTTGACATTAGTGTGGGGAAATTCGCTTTGGGATGGTTAGCCACCCAGATTTTTGCCGAATTGTCGTTGGAGACGGTCACCAGTAAGCTGTTGTCAGGACTGAAAAATGCACCATTCACCCCGTTATCATGAGGAAGGTTTGCCAGCTTTTGAGCTACTTTTTCTATGGGTTGGCCGGTAGTGTAAAACTTTGCGTAATGATCCGCCGACGCTGTGGCAAACCATCGCCCATCGGAGGAGAAAACGGCCTTTTTTACGCTTCCGGCATGGAAGGCATTGGCGACCATTTCCGGTGCATCGTTCGGGGCAGCTTTTGTCAGGCAGACAAAGGCTGAGAATAACACTAAGAAAAAGAACCTGACTTTCCGGGGGTGCTGCTTATGAAGAACGTGAATCGTGATTTTCATAAAAGGCATTAACTCAGTGGTTATGGAAACCCCTTCAGTTTTCTGGGGAAATCCTTTGGTAGGTAATGCGTTTTGAGTATCGGTAATAACAGGCCACCGGGGTCACTATTGCTACAGCCAGTAGAATGACACCACCGGAGATGCCCAGAGCCAGTGCAAGATCATTGGATTTTTTTTGGCTGCTGTTGTGATCAATGCAACCCTGAGGATAAGTATTGGTTTTACCATAAACTTGCCACTGGGCTGCACAGTCGCAAACATCCCCACAGTCTTCGGGGCACTGAACCTCTTCACAGCCCTGGTTATTGCTGCAAAGCACGGGATCATTGGGTGACTCCCTCCAACCACTTGGATAGACAGTAATATCGCAGGTTTCTACTGTTTTGAAATTGCTGCAGGTGCCTGTGCCATAGCCTCCCTTGCAGCTGTCAAACTGCGCATCATCACAGGAAAAGTATTGCAGCTGGCAGGGTTTACCGGCTGTTGGCAGGCAGTTGCCTGGTGTCGTTTCCTGCCAGCCTTCGTGGCCGTGGCCACGGCAGTCATTATCACATTTTAGCGATTCACAACCGGAAGCATGCTGGCAATGGGTGCGACCTCCCGAACCAGCAAAGCTGGATTGATGGGGTACAAAGTGAACTGTGCAGCCCGTTTTCTGAGCATCGTTGTAACACCGGCCCAAACCATAGCCATTCTGGCAAAAGTCCAGCTTCAGTTGGGAACATTTAAAGAAGCGCATCTGACAACTACCGTCGTTTAAGCCTGTGGCGCAGCCCTCAGGCGCAATCAATGTATGATTGTTGAGCATCCAATGAGCTTTACACGACGGGCATGATAATTTTTCACAGCCATCCGGGTTAGAACAGCCTTTGGTCTGATGATCTGGCAACACTGTGGTTGTGCAGCGTTCTCCAGACACGGGGTTTTCGCAGTGTCCTTTTCCAAACCCCTCTCTACAAAATTTAAAAAAAGCGTTATCACAATGTAAAAACCTGAGCTCACAACTTCTCCCCCGGTTTGCTGCACAATTACCGGGAACGACTTCCGTTTTATGATTGAGCTGCCAGGAGCCTTGACAACCATGGGTGCAAGCGATGCTTTAACACCCACTCTGGTGATCACATTTAAGATGATGCCCATTGGCCGTTTTATTAAAAGGATCAGGGTAATAATTCACAGTACAGTTTCGGTTGGAGTGCTCGATGTGCTGACATAACCCAGTGCCATAGCCCTGATAACAAAAATTGAAATCGACCTGGTTGCACTTAAAAAACTGTTGTTTGCAACTGTCGTCTGTTGAGCCGGGAATACAAAAAGCAGGTTCAAAATGAATGTCACCGTTAAGCCCCCACTTTGCAACACAGCTGCAAGGTATTGACGGGTCATTGACACAGTCCTGAGGGCAGCTAACCGCCTCACAACCATCAGCTTCGTTGCAAGTGACTGGCTGGCCTCTGTAGCTTCCGGAAAAACCTTTGGGAAAAGTGACCATTGAGCAGGTTTCGTTAGTGACACTATTTGTGCACCGACCAGCCCCGAAACCACTTTTGCAGCTATTAAGAGAAGGGTTTGCGCATTGAATATGTTTAAGTTGACAGTTGTCGTCCGCATGGGCCGGTAACTGACTCAGCAGGAATACAAGCAACACAATACTGGGCTTTGGCGTGAAGTATTCTGGAAATAGCATCTATGCCACCAGCGGGTTGCCAATAATCAAAAACCGATAGGAGTCTAGTAGAGAGTGTTCTTTTGTTCTATTCGAAAGCCACACTTTCTTCGTTTTATACATTGAGGCCTGACTTCAGAGTATCTGAATTCAGGTTGATCTGATTATTTCAGTCCAGACCCAGCGCTACAGGCTATACTCCATCGTCGTTTCTATCCTATCTCTCAGGTCTTCTAAAGCCTGCACTACGGCACCGCTACCTGCTGTAAATAAGCAGGCGGCGTAAGTGTTGATTCATCAGAGGTTGTTTATTATGAAACTGCACAACTACCAAACATTTTTCTATTGTTTGTTATTGCTCATTTTATCTGCCCGAAGCTTTGCCGAACTGACAGACAATAACATTCGGGATCATATCGTTACTTTTTCTCCCGGTATCTATATAGGCGACGACTTTCAGCTCTGCTTGGGTGTCCGTCTAAGCGCAGAAATTTTGTTAACCAGCCCCGAGTGTGCCAGATTGATCAGCAAGCAACATAATGCTGACATAACAGTCGATGTCTTGAACAGACAAAAGCGGCCTCAGGGCAAAGTCAGGTTACTTGGCAGAACTGAAAGCAAAAAAGGTCTTCTGGGAATAGATGCTCAAAACGAAGGTCAAAAAATACACCTGACATATCCCACATTACGTCACAGACCCCTTGCCAGACTGACGGCTGTAGAGGGTTTTTATGTACAACCAGCGGATGCTGCGATACAGACCGTACCGTCGATAGTCAATCACCAAAGATCAGATACCCATCACTATTACACCTTGAATAGTCGTGATCCTTTACCGGCGGGTTCTCCAATGGTTCACAAAGGTAAAATTGTCTGTGTCGTCTCGGCGGACGGAACTTGCAGAGCACCTGTAATGGATGCAAAAACCTTAAGCAGAATAAAAGTAGATTGTCATTCTTACCTGCCTCATTTCTATTTTTATTCCGGGTGTGTTAACAGAACGATCACTCATTGCAGTTACGACCTGGGAAGTGTTGACGGAAAAGGAACCTGCATAAACTCACAGTCACAGGAAAACTGCCAATTCACCACGAGTGAAAGCTATTCAACCGAATCAATAGCGTTTACTGACAGTATTACCTGCCCTTCATGCAGTGCAGACTTTTTTGGTGATACCGAAGAACCCTATCCCTCTGACGTCTGTACGCCTTCCATGTGCATAAAAGGTTGTATCTCACAAAGCCATTCGAACAATAATACAGAAAAGACGAATGCGCTGCGATTGCAAAAAAACACCATGAACTTAAAAGTCATGGAAAGTTGCACCCAGTGCATATCAGAGGAAAAGCAGATGTTTAACAGCTGTTCTCAAATTTGCCAGAGTGGACTGTCTTATCAAGCCTGCAAAGCTTGTTCACGAGCTGTACAAGAGAAAGAGAAAGAGTGTCATCAAATTTGCAGTGGTAATTAAAACAGCCACCTGACAGTGAAGCGTACTTGTAAGAGTGCGCTTTTGTCGGGGCAGGAGTGTATTTTGATGAAAACGAAACAATGCCTGTTAAAAAAACGAACAGGTAACATTATTTTTTGCTTTCTATTCATTATTAGTTTTTCCAAACAGCCTGTTTTTGCGGAAGAAGATACTGAAGGCAACGCTTCCGTTAATCTTGTTTACTTTCAACCCCGGATTTATATTGCTGAAAAGGCTCAACCTTGTATTGGGGTGCGAGTTTCAAAAAAGCAAATTCTTACATCGCCATCCTGTGCTAAGGAAATACTCGCGCTATTCAAGCAAGCGGTTGAGATAAATGTACTGAGTCCCGCTGGCGTGAAGCTTGGCCATGTTCAAACTTCACATAATCGGTCGGCTAAAGCAGGTCTGCTGTCTATAGATCTTTATGCTGATAACCTACCCTATCAACCGCCTGTAATGAGTACCGTTAATGCTACAAATGGAACTGAGTTATCGGCTTATTACATGCGTGGTAGTGATGAAGAGATGAATGTTACAAAACATTATTTTACCTTTGATGATCAGAAAAACTCCGGAGTGCAAACAATGATAAAGCTGCCATCGGATATCAGTATCCCTGATGGGGCTCCGGTTAAACTAAGAAACAAGCTGTTCTGTGTAGTGGTAGGCGATACTTGCATCAGGTCATCCTACTTATTAAATGCCTTTGCAAAAGACAATGACCCCAGATGTCCAAAGGCTAACGCTACTTACTATTTTAATTGCGGAAAAAGGGCAATAGACAATTGTCATCAAGATATATCACCAGAAGAGGGTATAGATATTCATGCAAGTGGGGCATGCGTTAACCCTGAGTCAAAAGAGCATTGTACATTCAACTCTCAGTTAACTTTTGTTCCTGGTGCCGGGAGTTTGGGTTATATGGGAGCGTATGATCAGATTAAATGCAAATCTTGTTCAGCCCAGTATTCGTGGACTAATTCGCCGCCGTTGCCCGCCCGCAAATTTGTGATTTGCACACCTAAAGGCTGTATGCCTGATTGTAAAGATAAACCTGATCCAAAGCCTGATCCAAAGCATTCTGGCAAAAAACCTGTTAACTCCATCGTAGAATGGACAGTTGGAGGAGTTGCAACGCTTGCTTTGGTTGGTACAGTTGCTACAGTGGGCTACCTGATGTACAAACGCCGCCACAGGGCAAATTATCAGGGTTTGTAGTTCATGTCCTCTGACAGAGAGTATTACAAATGTTTAATCCAACTCTGCCGCTCTGATATAACTGAATGGCTGTAACAGGATTAAATGAATATTAAAGTGAGTCTTCTGAAGGTAGCGGCCTTTAAGGTGGTCGGTGTTTTTTTGCAGACTCGTTATGTGGCTATACTCCGTCTGGAACTTTGTTTGGAGTTAGAATCAGGTTGAGGTAACGCTATGAAGCTTGTTCATGCTTTATTTCTTATGTTTCCGTATTGGGGTTTTGGTGATTCAGAAGTAGCTGTTTTTGTTCCTAATCAAAAGTGTTCATGTTATCCAGCTGGCTTCCCTGGACTGAATGTAGATATAAATTTTGAATCTGCCATTCAAAAAAATATTCTAGAGTGGTATAACTGTTCTTATAACTATGAAACCGAAGCATCAAATTGTTCTGGAATGATAGCCAATGACTCGTCCTGTTATGTGTCATATTCTGGTAAAATATCATATTCTGGTAAAAATAGTGAGACTGAGGATCATTTCCTTTCTATCAATTGCAATGATAATTCATGTGTAACAAGTATTACCTCTCATGGGTGGAGTCCATATGTGTGCCAAACTCCTAAAGGTTGCTTTTCACTAGTAAATGATGGTACATGTGTTTTACCGAAAACGTTTAAGAATGAGAATGATATAAAACTTTATTATGATTTTCACGATTGCGAAATAGACTGGCTTTACTGTAGTTCTGGCCAAGGCGAGGCATTTTTATACAATTCGAAAAAAAATGTAACAGCTACAATCTACGATGATAGCTGTGGTACCCCCTACTATGGATGCCCTTTCGGCTGTTCTTCTGATCAAATAAAGAATTGTCAACCTTTTGATTTTATTCGCGACGGAAGTTGTGATGTGAAATATTTTGTCTGTGATAATATCAACTTTCTGGCTTGTAAAAATGGTGAAGCTATCGGTAATTGCACAAATCCAAGATCGAATGAAATATGCCGAATTTCAAATCAAGATAATAGCAATGGTAATTTAAACTGCCCAAGCTGTGGAGTTGGGTGGAGTTTAAGTTCAATAGGTTATCCTGTACGCGACAATATTTTTAGTCAATTTTATGTTGAATCTTGCATTGAGCCCGTAAAAGATGGAAGCTGTCACCTTCCTGATTCGTTTAAATGCAAAGGTGTTTTATGGGATGTTTGTGTAAATGGGATTGGTCAGGGCAAATGCACCAATGATATGGAGAGTTGTGATATTATCATGTCGTCTGATTGCCCAGTCACAAAATCCAAGACTTGCGGGGCAATTAAATGTGATGGTTGTGAAGCAGGCTGGAATCTACCAGATCAACCGGCTCTTTATGATTTCCCACTAGGTTGTATGAATAAACCTTCTCCTTTTTCTCCTGGCAATGAAAAACTTATTATTCCTTTATCTGTGGCTGGAGGTGTTGTATTTGTTGGAATAGTCGCTGCCATTGTCGGGGTATCAGTTTACTTTTGTAAGTATCGTTATAGGCGACAAGGGTATCAGCACATTGATGGGCTGGTAACAAACTGAGACAGGCTGTATAGCTCGGATAGCAGGTGGTGTCTAAGCTCCAGACCCCACACTAGACCGTCATGCGGGTCTGCAGCGTGCGGTTCAAAGAGGCTGGTGAAACCTGATCAATAAGTCTTTCAGATAAACAAGCCCAAGGCTTGTATGACAAGTGTCGTTTAGAGCCTATTACACTGAAAAAGTTTTGCTCTACCAGTAAAACTACTGGAAAAGAATTGGAAGAGACTGTTTTTCGGCCCTATACTCACGCCTTCAACACGCATCACGCCCATCACACCTTTCACACCCATCATCTAGTCAAGGTTTTAATGATGATCATCGATCCACACAAAATAATTGGCTTCAGTCTTCTATTTACGTCGCTTTCATGGGGTGCGGCTGTAAATACTAACTCCCTTCCTGTTGCGGAAGCACTTGTAGAATTTTTTCCTGAAACAGATTCTCCCCCTTGTCGTGGGGTGCTGGTTTCGAAAGATTTAATGGCTACTTCGCCAATATGCGTCCAAAAAGCAAGGGAACACTCAAATGATGGATTGATTGAAACTTTAACATTATCAGGTGAGTCTGTAGGATACATCGCTGAACACTCTGATAAGCCCCTTGAAAGCAATATGCTACTGAATATCAGCCTTGATAGTGAGACCTTCAGGCCGGGGAGTTATCCTGTCTTTAATGATGATTTATTACTTCCAGAGCAAGCATTTACGTACAATGTTAATGAAAAACAGCAGCTGGTTCAGCAGCCAGTCACTCTTGCTCTTGATGAAACTCGAAGTAAGTCGACATTTATTATTTCCTCAGAGTTCTCAATACCACAGGGTTCACCAGTCTTCGACCTCAAAAACCAGCTGGTTGGCCTGAGAGGTACGGGCAACCAATGCTTCTCTGTCAACGAACTGCCAATTGCAAGATTCAGAAGAGATCTAAAAGATGACCCGTATGATCCATATGATGATTCAGATGACGAATTTGATCCACAAATAATATATATTGCTTTAGGAATCGCTGCTGCTGTTGGTGCAGTAGCCACAGCAATATTTTATCTTTCTACCTACCATAAAGCCCGTGCCGTAGGTATGCCTGCCGAGGTTTACTGGGCTGGTATTCTGAGCCAGAAACACTGTGGTTACTGCAGCTTCGATTCTGCATGTTATGGAGTTATTGGGATTTGCTGCTGCCCGTTCATCTTTTGGCCTCTATCTGCTTATCGTGCAGCGACAAACTGGATAGAAGATTATGGTGGCTTACGCGCAGATCAGGCCCCTATTATTCATCAGCCTCAACAATCAGCACCACCGCTCTATTCTCAGTAGTATTAATCGGCATTCCCTCATCCAGGGAAAGAGGTTTGCTCATTGTATACGACAAATATCAGGAGTAAGTCAGCGAGATCCACTATCTTGAAGTTTTTAAACTCAAAATACCTCAAGATGATGGAACCCGCTGATCTACTCATTAAGCAATTTAGAACCTGTCTGGAATAAGACGAGTGTCGACTGAATGTTCTTGCTTATCTTCTGCATAAACCCAGAGCAACCTTTATTCGAGGTAAACTTTCCGCTCCCCGGCAGGATGAAATTGTGAATACAGTGAAAGGGCTGGGGCTTGTGTTATGAGCAACATTCAATTTCTGGAAGTTTTATCTATGCGAAATTTTAATGTTCTACTTGGCGCATTGCTGCAAATCCATACTTGGGTATTACTATTACTACTGCCCCTGGCTTCAGAAGCTACGGCAAACAATAACAAATATAAAGTATTTAAAACGCCAGCTGATTCTTCTGTCAGCTTTCAGATAGTTCAGGATAACGCCACTCATGTTATTTGCCTGGGAGCCCGTACCTCTCATGTTGAGCTATTTACCAGTATTAGCTGTCTGAAAAGGCTGAAAATTCATGAAGATTCAGGTGATGAAATTCATGTACTGTCAAACAGAGGTGAGGATTATGGAGGCATACGATTTGTCTCTGAAGAAGTAATAACAGGTTCAGAGGCTGGAAAGTTAACGACAGTTCTCTTGAGTTCTGCCGGTAGGCCAAACAATCGTTGGCCAAGAATTGACAAAGAAGATTATGTTTCAGATATACCAATATCGGTACAAAGTTATTCTCCATATACAGGTAATGATGAACGCAAACAGCATAGGGCAAATGACTGGCTGCTTAGTGGATGCCAGAATGAGCAATGCGCTTTACAAAACGATGACAACCTAAACTTGAGTGACGGTGAAGCTATTTTTCGGAACGAGAAATTGTTGTGTGTGAATGCGTCAGGGCACTGCAACATGGCAAGATCAGTAAAGAGAATTAACGATGGTTCATGCAAGTTGAAATGCTTCCAGTGTTTGGTCACTGATTCGGATGTTTGTATTGAAGGTTCTGGTAGTGGAACCTGTATCAACCAAAAAACACAGCAGATATGTGATTATGGTGCTTTTCGTAGAAAAAAAGGTGATATTGATTGCCCATGGGGTTACTGCTCAGTTATTAGTTGTCCGGCAGGTTATAATCCACCTGATTCTCCGGATACCTGCGAGTGTAAGGCTTTCTTTGGTTTTCGGGATCATTCGCTCCACCAAAAAAACTGCACCTCTTTGCACCCGGACAACTGTATTGATACCACTGGTAATTGTCCACAATGTCACGACGAAGATGATAACGATCACTTGATGGGTATACTTGTCGGTAGCTTGGCTGTTCTCTGTGTAGTGATTCCAACTACTTATTGTTTGTATAAAAATCGCCACCATTTCGGATATAAAAAATTAGGCAATTGAGGTTATTATGGTTTGCAATAGGTTTTCTCAGTTAATGTAACGCTGATACATAGACCTGTGACAGCAGTAACATTTTCCTGAATAAAAAAGCACGATTAATAAAGCGCGCTTTTATCAAAACAGAGAGCATTAGCATGATGAAAGCTAAGTCAAGTCACCAAAAAGACAGAATAAAAAATATCACTTTTTATTCTGTCTTGATTTGCAGTTGTATCAATCACTCAGCTTTTGCAGAAACTGATACTGAAGATGGAGTTTTATCCAATCTTGTGTACTTCCAGCCCCAAATTTACATTCCGGAGAAAGCTCAGCCTTGCCAAAGCATTCGTGTTTCAGATGACCCTATATTAACCTCGACAGCGTGTTACAAGAAAATATTTCATATGACGAGACAGGCACTACAGCGAAAGATATCTGCAACCTGCAAGGACGTGAAGAGCTGCTTTCAGAAATCAACTTACGTATTTGGGGCAAGGAACCTAACCCAGAGTAGCCCAACCAGATCCCCAGAAGCTTCCAAAAAATCTCAAGATGAGTAACCGCTTTTCACCACCCCGGTTGATATTTACCTAAAACCTGCCGTCAAAGAAATGGTGACTTGGGCTTAAGGAAGAGACACTGTACATGTACCCTGAGTTTTTTGATGATAAGCCGATTGACCGCCTTATCAGCGAAGTTATACAAGCCGAACACATGAACGATAAGGTACTTGGTCAGACTCTCGATAGTCTGCACGACGCTGGTGTTAACGACTTGTATCGCAATCTGGCCGTCAAGGTCGTCAATTATCCGAAACTTCCTTACAAGGCATTAAATCTGGACGGCACGAGCTTTCATGTGGGTGAAGTCTATAACAATCATGACAATAGACGACTTGAACTGTATTCATATCGGGTTGTTTTATTAGCTGCACTAACAGCGATCAGGCTATTTCAGACCATTTCGTGGAGGTCCACGAAATGGTCCCGATCGGCTCCGGCGCCAAACGCAAACTGCCCGACGTGCGCCTGTCCCGCTA
>NZ_JAHHPN010000445.1:0-4459 GCF_024606325.1 Endozoicomonas sp. ONNA1 | reverse complement strand
CAGTTGCTAATTTCCATTTTTTCATTCTGTATTTTCAGCTGCGGCATTGGAAAACGGTAGATTCGTACACTCTTACCCGGCACCTCAACTTCAAGCCACTCCCCTCTGACACTAAAGAACATCTCGTTGATGTTCTGCATCAACACCGCGATATAACTCAGAGCCAGTTGTTCTCCTGACGGAATAAGTCCCGAGACAGGTATCATAACGTTGTTGTCGTCGGTTGTTCGCATCCCGGACAGAAAGTGATCGGGAATATCGTTATACCAAGGCAGAAGGCTATGAGTTTTGAGTAGTGCTTCAAGCAGTATTTGGATGCCTTCTTTGGTGATTTCGTGGTTTTTTAGCCCAAGGCAGGCCTCAAGCAGCTGCTTAAACCACTGAGAGGAATGCTCTTTGCTGAGTTTATGCAGGGCGCTGAACGATGGAAACAGGTCGAATACTGCCCGGGCATGACTGGCGTCCAGAAAACGCAACTGGTCATCATTTGTTAAGGGTTGCAGGATTTCCCAGTAGAGCCTTTTCATATAGTCGAGTTTCAGCACCTCCGATAATTGTTGCAACCGGGCTGATTGCTGTTCCCATAGACTCTTATCCGGCAATGACTTCAGCCGCTTGACGAAATAGACAAAACGGCCCCTGTATTCATTGGCAGAAAACAGAACCACTGCCTTATTTAACACGTGCAAAGGCACGGCTCTAGCCGAATGACGCCGCAAAAAAAACCGGTCCTTTGCATTGGACTGAAGGTAGAGTTCGACACCTTTTCCTCCATAAAAAGACAGCAGCTTTATCAATGATTCCAGCATTAGAACGGTTTTGCTGTTTTCACGGAATTGATGAAATTGTTTTAAAGCCGTCCACTTTAGTGACCACTCTGGCTTAGAGGTGGAAAGATAAAGAGCGACGGTTTTTATCTGGAGATTGTAATTGTTGTCCTCTTCATTATCTGAGTTGCTGTTTTCTTCAGTGAATTCTGTAGACAGCCACTCTTTCAGTTCCGTTTCCCGTCGTTGCAGCACATCGGCAGCAGGTAGCCCTTCTGATTTCCAGAGTCTGGTCATAACTTGCAGGAGCTGGTGATTGGGTGCACCCCCGCAACTTGTCCAGTCCAGCACATCTTTAACTTCTTTGTGTTTGAGCACGCCTATTGTGGTGTACATGGACGAGAAGGCGCGAAACCGCTCCACACTGAACTCGCCATCACTGTCTTTCCATTCCGACCAGCCCAATACCTCTTTCACTTTTTTATGTTTGGGTACGCCCAGGCCATTGTTCATGGATGAGAAGGGACGGAACCGCTCTATATCGAATTGGCCGTCCTTGTCTCGCCATTCCGGCCAACCCAGCACCTCTTTCACGTCCTCACGTTTGAGTATGCCTTTGCTATGATTCATGGACGAGAATGCCCGTAAAAGCCCCATACTGAACTCGCCATCCTTGTTTTTCCATTCCGGCCAGCCCAGCACGTCTTGCACTTCCTCATGGTTGAGGATGCCCAGGCCATTATTCATGGACGAGAAGGCGCGGAACAGCTCAATACTAAACTCGCCATCACTGTCTTTCCATTCCGGCCAGCCCAGTACCTCTTTCACGTCCTCGTGTTTGGGCATTCCTTTACTATGATTAATCGAAGAGAAAGCGCGGAACAGATCAAAACTGAACACGCCATTCTTGTCTTTCCATTCCGGCCAGCCCAGTACCTCTTTCACTTCCTTGTGGTTGAGCATCCCACGGCTATGATACATTGACGAAAAGGAGCGGAGCAGCTCAATACTGAATTCGCCATCCTTGTTTTTCCATTCCGGCCAGCCCAGCACCTCTTTCACTTTCTCATGGCTGAGGATGCCCTGGCCGTTATTCATGGACGAGAAAGAGCGGAATAGCTCCGCACTGAACTCGCCATCTTTGCCTTTCCATTCCGGCCAGCTCAGCACCTCTTTCACTTTCTCATGTTTGAGCATGCCTTTGCCACGATTCATGGACGAGAAGGCGCGGAGTAGCTCCATATTGAACTCACCATCCCTGTCTTTCCATTCCGGCCAGCCCACCACTTCTTTCAGTTCCTCATGTTTGAGCATGCCTTTGCCATGATTCATGGACGAGAAGGAGCGGAACAATTTCACACTGAACTCACCGTCCTTGTTTTTCCATTCCGGCCAGCTCAGCATCTCTTTCACCTCCTCATGTTTGGGTAAGCCGTTTCTGTTGTACATGGACGAGATAGAGCGAAACAGCTCCATACTGAACTTGCCATCCTTATCTTTCCATTCCGGCCAGTCCAGCATTGCTTTTACTTCCTCATGTTTAGGGACACCTTTGCCATTATTCATTGACGAAAAGGAAGTCAATAAATCCAAACTTGCTAAATATGCAAGTTCATCCTGGTTACGTTCGGCAAAATCACGGATATGTTTTTTTTTATTCTTTAGCATGCCGGTCAGCATACCGGTATTTTTGAAGGTTTCAGGAAGGTGCCAAAAAAAAACGATCGCATTATCGAAGAAGTCATTAAATAACTTTCTCTCTACATAGCCAAGCAGTTTATAAAAAGAGTGCTTTACGGTGATGTTTTTTTTCTTGAATACCGCCATCAGGGTTTGAGCTTTTTCCAGCTCTTCCTCGCTTAATTCGTATTGGATATTTTCTTTTACACTTTCCAATGGGTCGTCGGGGACTTGAGTGTCTATTGGTTTCCTTTTTTTGGCCGGTGGTTTCTCCGAAGCAACTGCTTTCGAATTAATTCTCTTTCTAACCGAGCCTTTCTTTTTTTTCTGAGCAGGTTCTGATGCATCCGGCTCTGTTTCTTCCCGGGTTCGTCTTGCTCTTTTTTTACCCTGAGTGCCTTGCAGGCACTTGTTGCATAAAAACACTGAAGCTGTTGTCTCATTGGCTATAAGCTTTAATTCTTGTTGATTCAGTGCTTTGTTACACTTGGGGCAAATGACAACCGGATTTCCTGTATCCTGCTCAGCCGGGGGTTTCAGTGGGTCACCACCTCCTCGATCACTGCCGTCTGCTGAGCCGGTTGCCTGATTGTGGGTAGCAGCCCCATGCGTCTGGCCGGATTGGCCAGCCTGTTTTGTTGGCGCGGTCGTTGATGCTTTGGTACTTCTGCAGGGTTGGTTATTTTTACTCCTACCCGCCTGTCGGCCAGAGTTTTTGCCAGCAGCGATCTCACGGTAAACACTGAGTTCCTGACTATTCTCTGCCAACCATGCCTGAACCAGTCCCGGATGCATCATAGCAGGATCCGACCTTTCCAGATCCAGAAGATCCCCTTCAATCACCATGATCCGGTCTGACAAAATCCGGGCCAGTGTTGCTTGTCTCGTAATAAAAGCACATCGTCGTTTGAATCGTAACATTCGAAGCAGTTGCCTTTTTTGTTGCAGGCATTTTTGAATAAGGGAAAGAACAGGGGTAAGTTCAGGCTGGGGCTCTGGGTTGGGTTTCCAGTGGTTTCCGTCAGGTGTCTTATCGTCATTGCCTCCCCCGGCAGCTCCCATGACGATTAGCGCATTGGAAGAGTGCTCCAAGACTTCAGGGGATATCGCCATAAGGTCAGCGCGTTTTGTTTGCTTCATTGACCGAATGGGTAGCGCAGGCAATTCGAGAGACGCGGGAGGACTGTTATTCGGCAGCAGCTCTGGCAAAGGGAGGGCGAATCGCATAAACCCTGCCAAATGGGGGTAAGGCCGTTCGGGTTCAGTCAACATATTCGCATATAAGAAATGTGTTGGTAGCGGACTTGAGCCGACTAATTCCAATGCGGGTAGCGACTCCCCATATATTATGGTCACTAACAGAAGCAGTGATCGGGCTATTGAACAGATAGTTTTGTTTTTTTGTGAGCGTCTTGTAGACTCAGGCTTAAAAAAAATACACATCCACGAACCCATTCGCTATTGGAAATAATTCGTTATTTTCACGCCACCCGACATAAGGCTCAGGCTCTTGACTTGACCTCTGCCATTTGCACCGGAATGTATAGCGCCCTACTGACCCATTAAAAAATACCCCCACATCTATCAAGTAACTCTAGTTCCTGACAACCCTGATAAACATCAGGATTCACCTCTGATAATAAAGGGTCTCGCCTTCCTAATTGCTTTATTTCACTGCATGCCCGTTGCCTCCATTCTGCCATTGTGTGGTCAGCGATATCGATTTTGGCTTTTTTAAGGATGGTCACTATGTGCATAAGCTCCATTTCATCCCAATAGTCGTCCAGTAATGTCAGTATTTCGATGCTAAAAACTTCTGTCTGGTTGAGCTTTAACCATAAACGTCCAAACGCCTGCTTTTCTCTTTTGTTGTCTGGCGGCTTCATGCTTTGTGGTTCCGGTTCACCCTGACAGGCTTCAGGATCCCTGGATTGAATGTTGTCCAGGTATTGGGTCAGTGATTCTTTAATCTCATCGGAGCATTCTGTACCGGATGCTTCGATTCTTTCTCT
>NZ_JAHHPN010000444.1:0-4251 GCF_024606325.1 Endozoicomonas sp. ONNA1 | reverse complement strand
TGGCGGTGAGGGAGGGATTCGAACCCTCGATACGGCTACAAACCGTATACTCCCTTAGCAGGGGAGCGCCTTCAGCCTCTCGGCCACCTCACCGCAAGTGCATTCAATACTACTGTTCACGTCTTGGAATGCAAGCTTTTTCTTTTTACATACGACCAAGGTTTTATATATAGACCAGAAAGTTTTTTATCTCGTCAGCAAACACATTAGCATTTTTCAATCGAAGCATTTCCCACAGATAAAAAAATACCCGAACGGTTAGCCGGGTATTTTTTCACTGAATTCGGTGTTATAACCAGACACTCAGTACGGCTCAGAGACGGATGGAACACCCCCGTGCTCTTTTTCTTTCTGAATTCTCTGGTAGATCTCTTCACGATGAACGGCAACTTCTTTTGGCGCATTGACTCCAATACGCACCTGGTTACCTTTTACACCCAGTACAGTGACAGTGACCTCATCCCCGACCATCAAGGTCTCTCCAACGCGGCGAGTCAGAATCAGCATTACAATCTCCTTATTTACATCTCTGTAAGTCAACGACCGTCAATCCTGAGCACGGCGATGCTTTTGTTGATTGACCTTAGCCCCAAATCCGGGAGTGCTTAAGTTCTCAGCAAAGCAGATACTGCCAGATCACCGTTTCATGCTTGAGAAACTCTCAGTCAACAGAGTCTAGCCACCGAACCCAACATTTCCATGCGTATTTTTACTAGCAGAGAAATGTAGTCATCAAAAAAATCACGTTTTGTAAGTTTTTAACAGGCACAGAACATTCTAGTTGAAGAATCCATGCCTGACGGGAATGACGGTGTATTTGTTCGATATTCCTGCCGATTGTTGATCAAACAAGCCACAGAACTATTTGGGTTGAGCAGATCAAAACTGAGCCACTCCCTTTTCAAGACAACCTACCCAGCCTTAGACTTCACTACTCTCAACAGGTTCCCTATCCAGTTCAAATACAGAGTGAAGAGCCCTTACAGCAAGCTCAAGATACTTCTCTGCAATAATAACGGAAACCTTGATTTCAGAAGTTGAAATGATCTGGATATTGATGCCTTCAGCTGCGAGAGCCTCAAACATCCGGGTGGCAACGCCCGCATGAGATCTCATACCCACACCGACGATAGATACTTTTGCGATCTTTTCATCACCGTCATACTCGCGTGCACCCAACTCATCACAGACTTTCGCACAGACATCAAGAGTGTTCTGATAATCATTACGGTGAACGGTAAAGGTAAAATCAGTAGTACGATCGTCAGACACATTCTGAACAATCATATCCACCTCAATATTGGCCTGACTGACAGGACCCAATATCCGGGATGCAACACCTGGAATGTCAGGCACACCTTTAATAGTGACTTTCGCTTCATCCCTGTTAAAGGCAATACCAGATACCACCGGTGATTCCATAGCTACATCCTCGTCGTCGATCGTAATAAGAGTTCCGGGGCCTTCTTGCATGGAATGCAGCACCCTCAATTTGACATTATATTTTCCAGCGAATTCAACCGCCCGAATCTGCAATACTTTTGAACCCAAACTGGCCATTTCCAGCATCTCTTCAAAAGTAATCTTGTCCAGTCGCCTTGCCCCCTCCACAACACGTGGATCGGTCGTGTAAACGCCGTCGACATCTGTATAGATCTGACACTCGTCCGCTTCAAGAGCAGCAGCCAGAGCAACGGCCGTGGTGTCAGACCCCCCTCTTCCAAGGGTTGTAATATTGCCTTCAGCATCACGCCCCTGAAAGCCAGCCACAATTACAACGCGCCCCCGATTAAGAGATGCCCGCATCTTCTCTGTATCAATATGCTGTATGCGAGCTTTAGTGTGAGCCTGATCCGTAACAATGGAAACCTGACTTCCAGTGTAAGAGTGGGCCGGACAGTTACGCTCGTTGAGAGCCATTGCCAGAAGGGCTATTGTGACCTGCTCACCGGTAGAAAGCAGGACATCCATCTCTCTGGGTGTGGGTTGTTTTTGAATATTAGATGCAAGATCAGTCAGCCGGTTGGTCTCACCACTCATCGCTGAGACAACGACAACAACATTATGTCCCTGATCTCTGAACCTCTTCACCTTGTCGGCAACTCCCTGGATGCGATCCAAGTTCCCGACAGAGGTGCCGCCAAATTTTTGTACTAACAGCGCCATGTTTATATCGTTCTACGTCAATCAGCCGACCCCGGAATGTAACACGAATAGCTTTGTTAAAAAAAGCACACCTCATTAAAAACGAGCCCGATGGCTCGTTTTTAATGAGGATTAAGTTGATCGAATTAACGAATCACATTACAGACGCTCTTGCAACCATGGGGCAATAGATTCAAGCGCTTCCTTGATTTTGGAAGCATCTGAACCACCACCCTGGGCAAAATCCGGACGACCGCCACCACGACCATCAACCTGATCGGCAACCATTTTCAACAAATCACCTGCTTTCACTTTGCCAGTAAGATCTTTGGTGACTCCCGCTACCAGAGGAAATTTAGCGTGACCAGGCACAGTCAGAAATACAATACCGGTCTGGAGCTTACCTTTCAGCTGATCCACCATGTCTCGCAAAGACTTAGGATCGACTCCCTCAAGCTCTGTAACCAGCACCTTTACACCATTGACATCAACAGCCCTGGACAGGAGATCGGCACTGCCAGCAGAAGCCAGCCTCTGTTGAAGTCTATGAAGCTCTTTCTCAAGCTCCTTATTCCTATCGAGAATTGAAGATACTTTGTCTTGCACATTATCCTGAGAACCTTTTACCAGACTTGCGACCGATTTCAGGGTATCTTCCAGCTTCTCCTGGTAATCAACCGCAGCTATGCCTGTGACAGCCTCAATGCGTCTCACACCCGCTGCAATCCCGGATTCAGAAACAATTCTGAATGAACCGATATCGCCCGTACGATTAACGTGCGTACCTCCGCAGAGCTCAACAGAAAAGCCTTCAGAGCCCATGGAAAGAACGCGAACCTCCTCACCGTACTTCTCGCCAAACAAAGCCATTGCGCCTTTAGCCTTAGCAGCTTTCATATCCAACAACTCAGTTTTAACCTCATTGTTATTACGAATTTGCTGATTAACCAGCCTCTCTATAGCCCGGAGGGCTTCAGGCCTGACCATTTCAAAATGAGAAAAATCAAAACGAAGTTTGTCTTGATCTACCAGAGAGCCCTTTTGAGTAACATGCTCACCCAGAACCTTACGCAGTGCAGCGTGAAGCAAGTGAGTAGCAGAGTGGTTCAACTCCGTAGCCCTGCGGGCTTCAGCATCGACGTAGGCAGTGACAGTATCACCAACCTTTAATTTACCCTGAGATACTTCCGAAATATGAAGATGACTGTCGCCCTGTTTTTGAGTATCCAATACCTTGACTTGGCCACCCTCAAAACTGAGCAAGCCGGTATCGCCCACCTGACCACCAGACTCTGCATAAAAAGGTGTTGACTGCAGAACGACCGTTGCTTCTTGACCTTCAGAGACAAAATCAACCGACTGCCCATCAACAAACAGAGCTGTGACTTCAGCCGCGTCCTGAAGATTTTCGTAACCCGTGAAATTGGTAGCCCCCTCAATGACCAACTGCTCACTGTAATTGACACCAAATTTGCTGGCTGCACGGGCCCTTTCACGCTGAACCTCAAGCAACTTCCTAAAACCTTCTTCATCTACCAACAGCTCACGTTCTCTGGCAATGTCATTAGTCAGATCGACAGGAAAACCGTAAGTATCGTAAAGGGTGAATACAACATCACCCGGGATAACACTGCCCTCTAGACCTTCCAGCCTTTCTTCCAGCAATTTCATTCCCTTGTCAAGCGTTTTGGTGAACTGTTCTTCTTCTTGCAGCAAGATTCTTTCTATCTGAGCACGGTTTTTAGCGAGATCCGGATAAGCATCACCCATCTCACGCACCAGGGAAACCACCAACTTATAGAAGAACGACTCAGTAGCCCCCAATTTGTGTCCGTGACGACATGCACGACGGATGATACGTCTGAGTGTGTATCCGCGACTTTCGTTAGACGGCATAATACCATCAGAAATGATAAATGAGCTTGAGCGGATATGATCGGCGATAACGCGCAGCGAAGCCTCTGTTGTCGGTACACCACCCAGAATTGCGGAAGCATCATTCAGCAGATTTTGGAAAATATCGATATCATAGTTACTGTGCCCGCCTTGCATAATGGCGGAAATCCTTTCCAGTCCCATACCCGTACCCACGTCGGCCTTCATGCT